>JAQVBZ010000044.1 GCA_028690055.1 Minisyncoccota bacterium
CCATTTTTGTATTTTTCTTCTTCTCAATCTTGATTTCCAAGTCCAGACTATCTACGTATCTTATAAAATTTCGCAGAGTAGGAGAGTTATCTACGGTTTCAATTCTAGAAATCATTTGTTGAGTTAATCCAGACTGCCGGGCAACATCCTTTTGAGAAAAGCCCATTTCATTTCTCATCTTAACGAGTTGCTTGATAACTTCATACTCACGCTGTGCGTGATCATATGCCTTTTTAAGGTCTACATCATTTTCCAATCTTTTATTAATTTCTTCTTTTATTTTAACTTTTTTAAATGGCATATATATTTCACCTCTCATTCCACATTCAAACGAGCCTCTTTCTAATTTCTTTTTCCAATTCCTTAACTCTTTTAATCGCCTTTTCCAATTCAAATTTTTCAGCCTTGCCTTTTTGCTTTTTGCACACATGAACAATGTACATATTATCGGCGTCTGCTACAATATACATAATGCGGTTGTCTTTAAAAAATTTAATTTCCCAAAGTTTCCCACGCAATTGTCGCGTATTTAATACATCAAGTGCTGTCAGGCCTTCGTCCTCCAGTCTTCCCAGTATTGTCAATCCTTCCGCTTTTTCATCTTTTGAAAGCCCGTCAATAAAATCAAGTATTAAGTCTTTTCCTCCACTTGTTTCATAGTGGTGTACATTCATATTATTTCTCCTGTATCGCACGGTTATACGCCAAAAATGGTGTACAACAATTCTATTATACATCATTTATGGTGTAGAAACAACCGATGTATTTTGCAAGACTAGAAATAATAATTCCTTGCCTTGGATAAGTAAGCTCATCCTTTTTGCGTGGATAAAATTAATCTACGCAATCGATAAGCCATCTTGTGCATCGGTACTGCTAACATTTGCATCGCTGGTGGTGAAGGTGATAATCTTGTCGGTGCCTAACAGCTTTTGATTGCCGCTCTGAAGGTTTTGGGAGATGGTCAAGATATAAGCTGTATTGCCCTGTAAACCAAGGCGGGGATGTATGATGATCTCCTTTTTCTGCTCGGAATTATCATTCGGTTCGGCCATGATAACATCTATCTCGACGGGCTGCTTCTTGCTGCTTTCCAGCGAGAAGCACTGCAGATTGTGATCCCGCACCGTTTTCGTAATAACGTTGTTGGAAAAAGTCAGCTTAATATCCGCGTTAACCGGAACATTTTCGTCGCCCGATACGATATTGCTGCCGTCCAGTGTCAGTGAAAGGTAAGGACTGAAAAGTTTTTTGTTAAAGGGCGTGATATCTATGATTTCGTACGTTGAAAACATAATCGTATGGTTTTCCTTCAGGTACTTGTAGTTATTGGCCTGCAAGAGCTTGGATATGTTCAATTTATATGCCCTGCCGTCGGCAAGCCGGATCTGAGGACGGACAATAAAGGTTCTCTCAGCTTTTCGCCCCAGTATTCTCTGTTTTCCGGGAATCACATCGATAGGCACTTCTTTCATTCCATCGTCAAATAGATGGAAGCCCCCCATATTCCTCTCCGTGCCATCCGGGATTCTATGATCCATAATGGAGGAAACATTGGAAGAGAAGACCAACTCGATTTCAAAACCATTCTTATCAGAGTTATTAAGATTAATCGTCTGCAGGGATAATGGATTCTCACCGATAGCATATCCATTGGAGAGCGAGGCGATAAATAAATCAAGCGCATCCACCTGTTCGATTGGGAGCTTGCGTATATTACTGATGATTCGATTGATCTTGGGTGATTCAGGTTCACTCAACAACCCTTCACCGAGCAACTCGCCTAAACTTATCCCCAGCCCCTGTGATAGTTTCCTCAGGGTCTCGAGGGTCGGCTGCTTTTCTCCGGATTCAATTCTCCAGATAAACGACTGGCTAAGACCGGATTGTTTGGACAATTTGGATGCTGAAAGCATCTGGTTTTCTCTAATCTGTTTCAAGCGGCTGCCAAAATTCACGGATACAGGACACCTCCCTGGTAAGATTATGCCATTTTTCAAGACAATCCATCAATACATTTAATAGGAAAATAACTTTCGTGTCATCGTGACTGCAACGAAGAATCCTCTTCGGAGAAATGCTGAAGATTTCGAGAAGCTAATTACCCAAAAGAAACTGGCGAAAGCCAAGAGCAATTTGCTACAATGAAAATAGAAAGCAGGTGATGTGTTGAGCGACCAAGAAACCTTGTCGGAGCGAGTCAGACTGGACGAAATCCTGAAATCCCTGTTCAGCGTATCCAGCACCGTCCTGGTAAACATGCTAAACAGCCTGTTCCAAGAAAAATATGCCCCGGAAGCAACCGAAGTGAGCTTTGCCAGCAATGAATTTGTTGACGATGAATACAATATACTAAGGGGAGATCTATTTCTCAAACTAAGCGATGAAGCCAAAAGCAATCACTACCACATTGAATTGCAGACACTGAACGATGACAGCATGGTCATAAGAATGCTGGAGTACGGAATCGGCAAAGCCAAAGAGTTGGCCAAATATGAAGGAAACCAAGAAGAAACCATATTCTACATACCCAGACAGTTGGTCATCTTCATCGAGCAGAACCCAAGGATCCGGGACGAACTGAGGCTGAGACTCGTATTCCCCGACGGACAGGAAGTCGGGTACCGGGTACCGGTGATGAAATACTGGGAATACACCAGAGAAGACCTGTTGGCGCAAAAGCTCTATCCCCTGCTCCCCTTGCAGGTATTTCGGCTGCGCTGGCAGATGGAAAAAATCAAAAGAAGAAGGACCCATACTGAAAAGGAACTTAGGGACCGCATCCAGGAAGCCAAAAGAATCGTAGAGAACATATCCCGGGAATCAGTCAGACTGTTTCATGTCAAGGAAATAGACGGAGACGACCTTCACAAAATACTCCTGGCTAATGAAGAGCTATTCAGATACTTGAACAGCAAATACGTGAAAGACGAACAGCTAAATGAGGAGGTGCTGAGCATGACCAGAACCCTGTACGATCCCGTGGCGGTAGAAAAGGCCAAGAAAGAAGGCAAGCTGGAAGGACAATTGGAAGGCCAATTGAAAGGCAAACTAGAAGGCAAACTGGAAGTCGCCAGGAAATTAATCCAAAAGAAAATGACCCTGGATGAAATAAAGGAAATTACTGACCTCAGTGAAGCGGAAATAGAAAAAATCATAAAGCAACTGGAAAACTAAGACTGAAAGCACAGGAAGCAAGTGGGGATGGTTCTTGAAGGGACAATCGGAAGTTCTGCGCGCTAAATAGGCTCAAATATCGGCTAATAGCTGATATTTGAGCCTTAGTTGTAACTGCGCCCAAAATTTTTGATTGCCCAGAAGAATGAAGTCGCTGCAGGCACGGCTATGGGTTTTGAATCTTTCACCTTTTACCTTTTGCTACTAAAATCTCATGATTTTGAGTTATTAACTCAACTTTCTGACCAAAAGAATAGGCTGAAAAGCCCGAAAAAGCAATAAAATAAACTGTTTAAAATCTCATATTGATGAACATCGTAAGCTATCTTATATGTCATTGCTATGAAACTAGTGTGCTGGTCATTGCGAGGAGCACAGCGACGCGGCAATCTTCCCCGGTCATTTCCGCATAAATGAAAAACGTCTGACGCTTTTCGCTTATCGTGGCGGGTTATTATCCATGAGAATTGCGAGTGCAGCGAATCAATCTATCCATCGCCAGGTCATTTTAGATTGCTACCGCTCGCAATTACAAAGGAAAAGCGTTGCCTCAGCAATGACAATTTAGTTGTGTCGCATAATATGTCAACTACGAAAGTTGAGATCATAAGAATAAGTTTCTAAACCACGCCATGCAGGATTTCATAAAATATGCCATGAGCCAGAAAAACAAAGACATTATGGTTTTCAACGAGACACTGTTGTCTTAAAAATCCACAAGGCCGGTGTTTATATTTTTGCTGTTTTTAATGTGACAAATGCGTTTACTGCGCCTTACAGCCTCAATTTTCCCCTTTATCTGATTTCTTGTACTAATAACCATAATTTCCTCCTTTCTTTCTTTAACAATATTAAACATCTGGTCTAACATAAGTCCAATCATATAAACCTA
>JAQVBZ010000045.1 GCA_028690055.1 Minisyncoccota bacterium
AATAGAATATATTGCAGGTGCTATCGTTTTGATTTTCCTTATTATAAGCATATCCCAAACAATTCCCAATTGGGGAGAGAAAAATAAAACAGGTATCATAGCCAAGTTTTTTATAATACTTGATTTTATGTCGGCATTTGCACTTATTATATATCTAATCTACCAAATAAATAATGCTACTTTACAAAACATTGTTCTAATTATCAGTTCGGCAATGACAGGCGGTTTATTAACGCTAAGCGGTGTAGCATGGACAATAAAAAGACAAGATAAAATCAGAAGAGAAGATGAAACTAACAAAAACAAACCTATATTAATTATAGCAGATTATGAGTTATTTGACATGTCGGCAAAAGAGGATTTACAGGATTTAGATAAATATGAGATATCGAAAATCTATGATATTTTTCCTGAGGAGACTGTCAATAAGAAATCGAAAGAAAACGGTATTCTACTTAAAAACGTCGGTGGAAATATATGTAAAATTGTAAAAGCAAATATTGATGGGATTAATTTTTGCACGTTATCTGATTACTTTATAGAAAAAGACAAGCAAGCGGTATTAAACTTCCATGTTAATGATGATATCATATCAGACTGTCATATTTATTTAGAAATACAAGATATATTTGGAAACACATATACATACAAGATTGTAGTCTATTACGGCGCTATACAAAGTATTCGTTATATTGACAAGGAGAAATTATGAGCATAACAGAAACCACGGAAAAGCGTTTTGAACAGGATATCGAAACATATCTACTGTCTGGCGAGGGCGGATACATAAAGGGCGGGCAAGCCACTTATGATAAAGGGAAGGCGATAGACTTATTACTTCTAAAAACCTTTATAGAGAACACCCAGCCAAAGGCGTGGGAGCGGTATGAGCGCATTTACGGCACGGACAGTGTAAAACAGTTGTATAAGCGGTTTGAAGAAGAGGTTACCGCAAAGGGCTTGATTGACGTGTTGAGATCCGGGATAAAAGATCGCGGGATTGAGCTGAAGATATGCTACTTCCAGCCGGCTTCGGGACTTAATCCGGAGCTTACCGAAAAATACAGGCAGAATATCTTTACCTGTACCAGACAGTTTTATTATAGTCCCCAAAATACAAATACCATCGATATGGTGCTATCCCTGAACGGTATCCCACTTGTTGCGATAGAGCTGAAAAACCAGTTAAAGGGTCAAAGCGTAGACAATGCTAAAGTGCAGTTTATGCAGGATCGAGACCCCAATGAGCTGATTTTCCGCTTTAATAGGCGCGTTTTGGTGTGCTTTGCGGCGGATCTCTATGAGGTCTGGATGACAACACAGCTAAAGGGCGAGAAGACCTATTTTTTGCCGTTTAATCAGGGCAGCAACGGCGCGGGCAAAATTGGGGACGGCGGCAACCCTCCAAGAGAGGATAATTATGCGACCGCGTATTTTTGGGAGAGAGTGCTCCAAAAAGACGAGCTAATGGCGATTCTTCAAAAGTACATCAATGTCCAGATAGAAGAAAAAACAAGGATAGTTAACGGGCGCAGAGTAACCTATAAAGACGAGCCGAAGCTCATCTTCCCGCGGTATCACCAATTGGACGTCGTGGAAAAAATCATCGAGGATGTAAAAGAAAGAGGCTCCGGCAAAAACTATCTTGTACAGCATAGCGCGGGCAGCGGCAAAAGCAACAGTATCGCCTGGCTTACCTACCGCTTGGCGCAAATTCATAATGCGAAAGAAGAAGATATCTTCCAGACGGTTTTTGTTGTCACAGACAGAAGAGTGCTAAACAAGCAGCTTCAAAACACCGTCACGGGCTTTGAGCATAAAGCGGGGCAAATTGTAACCATCACGGACAAAGACAACTCCGCTGCGCTCAAACAAGCGATAGAAGACGGGAAGAAAATTATTATTACCACGCTGCATAGGTTCCCTATTATTTATTCCGAAGTGGCGGCGCAAAAGGGCAAGAGATTTGCGGTTATCGTAGACGAGGCGCACTCCTCCCAAACCGGGAACAGAGCAAAAAAACTAAAGGCGACGTTGGCAGACACCTCTGTCAGCATAGCCGAGTATGCTGAAGCGCACGACGTTGAGGAAGAGAGCGTTGACACTTTGGATGTCATTATTCAACAACTTCTTACGCAGGGGATGCACAGCAACCTGTCGTTTTTTGCGTTTACCGCGACACCGAAGCCCAAAACATTGGAGATGTTCGGAGAGCTTCTGCCTAATGGTGAGTTTAATGCGTATCACCATTATTCTATGAGGCAGGCAATAGCAGAAGGGTTTATTTTGGACGTTCTCAAGTGCTATAACACGATGGAAAACACTTAGAAAATAGCAAAGAGCATCTCTGACAATCCCGAGTACGAAGAGACTCCCGCGGTAACCGCAATCAAAAAGTATCAAAAAAACCATCCGCATGTTATGCAACAAAAAGTTGAGGTTATCGTAGAGCAGTTCCGACAGGTAACGCTTAGCAAGATGGACGGCAAGGCAAAAGCAATGGTGGTTTCACCGTCACGTTGGCACGCTGTAAAGTATTTTTTATTGATGAAAGAATACTGCAAAAAGAAAGGTTATACCGACGTGTCGCCGATGGTGGCGTTTTCGGGCAGCGTGACCGACAAAGACAAAGAGTATACAGAATCCGCGCTTAATTCCACTGAAGAGCTAAAAATCAGCGAAGCGCAATTGCCGGATTATTTTGCGAGCGAAGCCTTCAATATCTTAATCGTTGCCGATAAGTATCAAACCGGCTTTGATGAGCCAAAGCTGCATAGTATGTTTGTCGATAAAGGGCTACGGGGTGTAAAAGCCGTCCAGACCCTATCCAGACTAAACAGAACCTGCGCGGGGAAGAACGACACCTACATATTGGATTTTGTCAATAGCGACGAGGATATTCAAAACTCGTTCAAAACATTCTATGAGGATACCAGACTGGAAAAAGCGCTTGATGTCAACGTAGTGTACGGTTATTATGATAAACTGGTTGCTTTCTGCCTATGGAACGATGAGGATATTGAGAAGTTTTGCGCGCTGTACTCTAAAAAAGGCACCCAAACAGCGCAGGATCTTGGCAAATTGACCGGCACCGTCAAGTTGTCGGTAGACAGATATAACGAGCTTGTAGAAGATAAAAGATTTGCTTTCAGAGACGCGCTCAAAAACTTTTTGCGCTTCTATGCCTACATCACGCAAATTACGAGAATGTTCGATACCGATTTGCATAAGACCTATTTGTTCTGCGAGTACCTGTTCCGACTTATGCCAAAGACCCATCGCGAGAGAATCAATCTGGACGATCAGGTGATATTGGTGAACAGCAAGCTGACAGAGACATTTAGCGGCTCTATCGCCTTGCAGCCGACAGAAAAAGACAAAATCGTCAAGCCCGAAAATCCTAAACTTAGTAAAAAGAAAATAGAAAAAAAGGACCTGCTGGAAAATATCATAGAAAAAATAAACCTTATGTATCAAGGCAACTTTACCGATGCAGACAGGATTATCGTAGAAACGATATTCGACAGAATGTTTACCGAAAGCAAAAAACTCAAGAAACACGCGAAAAACAGCGATGAGGAAATGTTTGAAAAAAGCATTTTCCCCGAGGAATTCGAAAAAATCGCGCAAGATTGCTATCTGGAATCTATGGACAGCTTTTCAAAACTCTTTGAGAATCAAGAATTTTATAAGCGAGTTATGGAAGAGATGGCAAAAGCTATGTATTTAAGCCTGAGAAGTAAGAAAGATTAATTGCGGAGGATAAGAATGGATACAAAAATATGGGGTATTCACGTTTAGAAAACCTAGAATGTTACTTTCGCCCCTTAACTTCTTCTGAAAAACAATTCATTTTTTGCAAAACACTATTTTATACTCCGTTTCCATTTTCTATTATTTCCACTGCTTTTATAGTCAGTGTTCAGATGTTTTGC
>JAQVBZ010000026.1 GCA_028690055.1 Minisyncoccota bacterium
CCAATTCCTGGACATCAATGACTTCAATTCCTGCCGGAGTTCGAGGAGGAGGTTCTCTCACCTATACCGGCGGCGATTATCTTTTTGCTTATCAAGGAGACTCCTCTGCCTTCTGGCGCTACTCCATCTCTTCCGATTCTTGGACATCAATGGCTGCGGCACCTGCATATATGGGCGGAGACTATAACGATAGCGATTCACTTACCTATACCGGAGGTGATTATATCTACAGTATCGGCCAGTTGGGAACAACAGGGTTCTATCGTTATTCCATTTCTTCCAATACCTGGTCGACTATGAGCTCGACTCCTGTAAGTATGTCTGATGGAACTGCTATTTCTTATACGGGCGATTATCTTTATGCCTTAAGGGGTGGCAGTACAACTGGCTTCTACCGTTATTCTTTAGGTACAGACACCGGCTACGACAACCAGAATAACTCAGGCCTCATGCTTCGTGATAATGTGGTAGCCGAAGACTCTATTAGCTTCGTATCTAAGATATCGACCGGAAGCGCCTTTACAATGACTGGCACAACAACGGGTACCGCACTTACCGTCATCCAATCAGGCACTGGCAATATCGTCGATTTCAAAGATGGTGCTGCTTCCGTGTTCACAATTTCAGATGGAGGAAACATAATGATGACCGGAAACCTTACTACCTCAAGCATCAACAATATCCTCTATGTCGACGGCACGACTTATGCTCAGAACTCAACCGGCATCCAGGCCGCTATCGATGATCTTCCTTCGACTGGAGGAAAAATAATATTGCCTGAAGGAACCTATCCAATTAACAATGCAATGACTTTTTCCAAATCTAATATAACTTTAGAGGGTTCGGGAAAATCCACGATAATAAGGTTGATCGATGGATATGATGCTGATATAAATCTGTTGACAGATACAGGTCATTCCGGAATTATTATCTCTAATCTTGCTATAGATGGTAACTATGCAAATCAATCTTCGGGTTCTGTTCATGTAATTGTCCTCTCTTCCACTACCACGAATGCTCGCGTAGAAAATTGCTGGATTTCAGGAGCTACAAGTAGTCGTTCTGGGATCGAGAGCTATGCAAGCAGTACCGTGATAGAAGGTTGTACTTTTTTTAATAATTACAGCAATAGTACGGGGTTACATATTGCAGGCGGTCAAGACAATGTTATATCCAATAATATTTTTACAGGACCTTCTTATCTGATATATGTTCAAAACTCAAATAATATTACAATTTCCGGAAATAGTTTTTATAGTGGAGATATAAGATTCTGGAATTCTACAAATAATACTATTACAGGCAATAAATTTAGAAGTTCTTACCTCTATTTTAGGTCAAGCTCCAACAATAGCACTATTACTGGTAATTTTATAAATACTTCTGGGTCTTATGGTATTTGGATGGAGGCATCTTCATATAATTCAATTTCTGCCAATGCTATTGACGGTGCTACAGTAGCAGGTATATATCTTAGCAGTGCTTCTTCATACAACAATATTAATGGAAATAATATACAAACAACCGGTACTTACGGCGTACAAGAGGCGGCAGCAACAGAAGATTATAATGTTGTTAATGGCAATACTATTGTTGGCTCGACAATAAGTCCTGTTTCTGCCATTGGAATCCATACCACTGTCTCTGGCAACAAGACTTCAGATGCAACCGAAGGACTTTTTGATATCGTTGCCAATGTTGATGCGACCCAATCGGTTCTTTCGCTTACCCAGAACGGTACCGGAAAAATTGTCTCTGCAAATGACGGTTCTTCGGAGGTATTTTATGTAGACAACAAAGGGGATATCTATAACGCACAGTTTAAGAAGGATGTTTGGTCGGAGATGGCAGATGTACCAGAAACTGTAGGTCATGGTGGTGATTTGGCGGCATACACCGGAGGCGATTATATATACGCGTTAAGAGGATATTATACGACGGATTTCTATCGTTATTCGATCTCAGATAATTTATGGGCTGCCATGGCATCTGCTCCAGGCACGATATATACCGGTTCTTTGACTTATACTGGCAATGATTATTTATACGCACTGAAGGGCGGCGGTTCCGGTGCATTTTATCGTTATTCCATTTCAGAAAATTCATGGACGACACTTACCGTAGTTCCAGTGAAGGTTTATGGCGGAGGGGCCTTGGAATATACCGGCAGTGATTATATGTATGCACTAGTAGGAAATGGTACGACGGATTTCTACCGTTATTCTATTTCAGGAAATTCGTGGGTTTCTATGGCAGATGCTCCAGGTGCTATTGATTTTGGAGGAAGCCTTGCCTACACTGGCGGCGATTATATATACGCGACAAGGGGAAACAGCACGGCGGATTTCTATCGTTATTCCATATCGAATAATTCTTGGGATACTATGGCTTCTACGCTGAGTAATTTTGGATATGGAACCTCTTTAGTTTATACTGATGGCGATTACTTGTATGCGACTCGGGGAGGAGGAAATTTATCCGTATACCGTTATTCGATTTCTGTTGATTATTGGAAAACTATAAATCCTGCTCCCAATTTTTTCGGTCACGGCGGATCCTTGATCTATGCCAATGGCTTTATCTATGCCTTAAGAGGTGGCTATTCTACCGATTTCTATCGCTATTCCCCAGGCTCTGATTCCAATTTTGGAGTACAGAATAATAATGGTCTCATGCTCCGTGACAATGTAGTGGCCGAAGAATCCATCAGCTTCGTATCCAAGATATCAACCGGTAACGCATTTACGATGTCCGGCACTATCGACGGCACCCTTCTTACCGTCACTCAATCAGGCACCGGCAACATAGTGGACTTCAAAGACGGCTCTACCTCAGTATTTACCATAACAGATGGAGGTAATATTGTTATGTCCGGAAACTTTAATGCTCCCAGTATAAACAACATCATATATGTAGACGGTGCCAAATATACTCAAGACTCAGCAGGTATACAAGAAGCTATCGATGACCTTCCTTCCACAGGAGGAAAAGTAATTTTTCCTGCTGCGACTTACAATGTGGACAAAGCTATAGATACAGCCATAGCAGATGACGGAGGATCGTATACAGACGAAACCACAGAAGCCAATGAATCAACCACCAATGACATGGCTCTTCTTCCTGCAGCCCCCGCAGTAGATGATGTCTATTATTTCGGTTATGATTATAGAACCAGAAAAGTAACCCTCAATATTTCAACTGCCGGTGTCGGAACTTACACTATAACTTGGGAATACTATGACGGATCAACCTGGACAGCTCTTTCGGGCGTAACTGATGGAACTACCGGTTTTACTGTCGCAGGCACCAATGATATAACCTATACCCTCCCGACCGATTGGGCAAAAACAACCATAAACTCCACTGAGAAATATTACATAAGAGCCAAAGTTTCCGCTTTCACTTCGATCACCACTCAGCCGCTAGGGGCGCAGGCTTATGGTCATGGTTCGATTATTATTGATAAATCGAATGTGACCTTGGAAGGTGTAGGAGAGGCGAGCGAGATATATATGACCGACAATACTGCCGTTACAGGAATCTTTGTTAATAATTCTTTAGTCTCTCTCACTAATATATCTATTTCTAATTTAAAGATAGACGGTAACTATGCCAATAATAGCGGCGGACTCGGAGGAATATATTTTAACAATGTGACTGAATCGACGATTGACGGTGTATACCTGTATCATACTTTCCGTGATGGAATTTATATTCTTTCTTCTTATAACAATACTGTCTCAAACAGTTACATCAATGATTGCGGTAGCGGTTATGGCGGATTGGAACTTTATGGCGTTTCAGATACACTGGTTACGGGTAATCATTTTGAGAGCAGTTCTTATGAGGCTATCTCTGTTTTTGGCGCCTCTCGTCTTAAGATTATCGAAAACAATATTGAGACTAGTGATAAAGATGGTATGTATTTATATAATGTTAATAATAGTATTATAAGTAATAATGTTTTTCAGGATAATCGATGGGACGGAATTCGTGCTGACGACACTTTTAATTATAATACGATTGACGGTAACACTTTCCTAAATAACGGACAAAATGCAACCGATACTTATAGCGACATTAATCTTTCCCATGGTTATTATAATGTAATCTCGAATAACAATATCAGAGCTTCGGCTACCAACAAAACCAAATATGGAATTTATGAAGCTTCTGGGGTTGATGTTGATTACAGCATAGTTGAATCTAATACGATTACCGGCACTGTCACCGCCGCAATCTATGCTCAGGGTCCACACACCACCGTTTCCGGCAACAAGACTTCGGATACGGCTGAAGGTATTTTTGATATCGTAGCCAATGCCGATGCAACTCAGACCGCACTCAAAGTGACCCAGAACGGTACTGGCAATATCATCGACTTCAAAGACGGTGCCACTTCAGTATTCACGATTTCAGACGGGGGAGACATAATGATGACCGGAAACCTTACCACCTCAAGCATCAACAATATCCTCTATGTCGACGGCACGACTTATGCCCAGAACTCAACCGGCATCCAGGCTGCTATCGACGCTCTTCCAGCTGAGGGAGGAAAGGTTGTCTTGCCGGCAGGAACTTATAACATCACCGCAACTATAACCATCACCAAATCGAATGTCACTCTCGAAGGTGTCGGCGAATCGACGATACTTTATCTGGCAGATGGAACAGATGTGACGATGGTAATGGTCGGGGATGGAAGCAACCCTTATTCAAACATCAATATTTTTAATATGAAAATAGATGGGAATAAAGCAAATAATAGTGGCTCGATTTATGGAATCTATTTTAATGGTAATATAACCAACTCAAGAATAGAAGATAATTATATCCACAATATTGATAATGACGCTGTGATTATAGAAAGAGGTTCTGAAAACACGGTTAAAGATAATGAAATTAGTAGTGCTGGGTATGACGCTATTCTGGTATTAAGTTCAGGTAAAAATAATATTGAATCCAATCATATCGTAGATAGTAGCACTTGCGGTATTAATATTGGCGGTTATGGTTCAAATTATAATGTGGTTTTGGGAAACTATATCTCTGGTAGCGGTTTGACCAGTGTTAGTGGATTTGGTATTTATGTGTGGCGTGGAACTAACAATGTGGTCAGTTCAAATGTACTTTATCTGAACCAGCGTAACGGCATCGTGACTTATGATACTACTTATAATACTATCACTGCCAACACGATTACCAATAGTTCCCAAGCATCCAATGATGTGTATAGCGATATTTATCTGCAGAGTAACACAGGGGTAGGTGCATATTCTAAATATAATTTGGTTTCCGGAAATACGATTTATGCCAGTGCTGTTAATAAAAGTAAATATGGAATCCAGGAATCTGAAGTCGGAAGTGATTACAACACCATACAAAATAATGTGATAAATGGTTCGGTTTCAGGAGCTATCTATGCGCTTGGTATCCACAGCACAATCTCTGGCAATAAGACTTCAAGTACGACAGAAGGGCTATTTGACATCGTCGCCAATTCTGGTGCCACCCAACCTGCGCTTCAAGTGACTCAGAACGGCACCGGCAACATTGTTGATTTTAAAGATAGCGCGACTTCCGTGTTCACGATTTCTGACGGAGGAAATGTCGTGATGACTGGAAGAACTTTCGAGCAGGTTGCGGTTGATCCGGTATTAAAAGGAAGTCTTATTGATTCGACTTATATGGATAGGCCTAAATCTGTATATATTTCCGGTCAATATGCTTATGTCGCAAGTTACTTTTCTGATTCTCTCGCCGTAATTGATATATCAAATCCTACAACTCCCACCCTCGTGGGGCATCTCGTCGATTCCACTTATATGGATGGCGCTTATGCTGTATATGTTTCTGGTCAATATGCTTTTGTGACTGGTGGTATAAGTGATTCTCTCGCCGTAATTGATATATCAAATCCTACAACTCCCACCCTCGTGGGGCATCTCGTCGATTCTACTTATATGGATGTGCCGTACTCTGTTTATATTTCTGGTAAATTTGCTTATGTATCTGGTACAGGTAGTGACTCTCTCGCGATTGTTGATATATCAAATCCTACAAATCCAATCATTGTGGGGCATTTTATCGATTCCACTTATATGGATGTGCCTTACGCTGTCTCTTTATATGGCAAATATGCTTATGTTGTAAGTTACACTTCTGATTCTCTAGCTATAATTGATATATCAGATCCCTCTAATCTCACTTTGACTGGTTACTTGGTAAATTCTACCTATATGGATGGTGCTATTTCTGTCTCTATCTCTGGCAAGTATGCGTATATAATTGGAGGAAATAGAGGATCTCTAGCTATAGTTAATATCTCAAATCCCGCTGCTCCGATTATTGCAGGTTATTTCGTAAATTCTGCATATATCAGTTGGGATTCTACTGTTTCTATCTCTGGCAAGTATGCTTATATAACGGGAGAAAATAGTGATTCTTTTGCTATCGTTGACATATCAAATCCTACAACTCCCACCCTCGTGGGGCATCTCGTCGATTCTACTTATATGAATTATGCTTCTGCTGTCTATGTTTCTGGTAAGTATGCCTATGTTACGGGAAGTGATTCGGATTCTCTCGCCATTCTCGACATCTCCGGTTTTGACATTCCAACTGCCAATATCGGAGACCTTTCCGTTTCTACGATTGACATCGTTGATAATGCAAGTGTCGGCAATAATCTTTATGTCGGTAATGGTCTGAATGTCGGACCGGGTGGCATCTTCTCCGATGGACCGCTTGCTGGATATGTCAGTTCTGAGATCGCTGCGCTAACGATTTCGCAAGATGGCAATGGTGACTTGGTAGATTTTAGGCGATCAGGTACGAGCATTTTCAAAGTCGGGCAGGCGACCGTTGAAATCACACAGCCTTTGGATTTGCAGGTTGAGGGTGATGTCGGCATCGAATATAATTTGGAATTTATGAACACCTCAACTTCATATATCCATTCCGCCGGACCGTTTGTGATTTCCGCGGGTGATAGTAATTCTTATGAAAATCTGACTTTGACCACTTCTGGAACGGGAGATGTGATTATCGACATCGCCAATTCTTTGAGCGGAATGCGCGTGGTTGGAGCGAATGCCAAAGTGTTCAGTATCGATGGCAACGGTAATGTTGTAATCGGCGGCGTGGATAGTAGCGATGCGGACTTGATTGTTAAACGAAATATTTCTACTCAAGGAGGAAATTTGACCTTAAATAGCTTGGCAATTCCTGCCAATGTGGCTGTGGCGGTAGTCGGCACGGCAGGTGTTACGACTTATGGTTATCGCGTTTCAGCAATCAATGGCAATGGCGAAACGATAGCGTCAACCACTGTGGAGGTGACGACTGGAAATGCGACGCTGACTACGAGCGCATATAACCGTATCACTTGGAGTGCAGTTGCGGGCGCGACCGGATACAAGATTTACGGAAGGACTTCCGGCTCCGAGCTCTATATGGCGACCATTGATGTTCCGACTTTGTATTATTCCGACACCGGCGCGGTTGTTACTCCTGCGGGAGCCTTGCCGACAACCAACACCACCGGTGGAAGTATCAGCTATCCTAACTCCGGCGGACCGGTAAGAAGTTTGATTCTGACTCCTTCGGGTGCAACCATCCCGACTTCCGACGGTGCGTCGCAGGTGAAAATAGATGGCGCAAATCACACTTACTATGTCCTTGATTTCGACGATTCGGCTGATGAAAGCGCATATTGGCATTGGACGATGCCGGACAGTTATGATGGCGGAACGATTGATGTGACATACTATTGGGAAACGACTGCGACGACTGGCGATACTATCTGGTGCTTCCAGACTGTCGGAATTGAGCCGAATAATTCGGAAGACATCGACACTGCTCTAAGTACCGCGATTTGTGAAACTGATACAGCGCAGGCGGATGCCAACGACTTGGCCTCGGTCACGGAAAGCCTGGCAGCTTCCGGTTTCGTGGCAGGGGACTATGTTGCATTCAAAGTCTACCGCGATGCAGATGATGGCTCGGATACTCTTGTTGGCGATGCCCGCCTGGTAAAGATCAAAGTTGAATATCATGTAAACTCGGAGAGTGACTAGGAAGCGAAAGAACATTATTGCGGGAATCCATGGCTTATTACGGGAACCGTGTCTCCAGGCCGGTTTTCATTAGTTCGATTTTAAGATAAACATTTTCTAATGATCATAAAAATAAACTTTAAAAAATTTCTCATCATCTTAACGATATTTTTCACATTGCTCTTTCTTGTTTTTTTATTTTCCAAAAACATTGCCTCTCAAAAAAGCGATAATATACTGGAGGATAAAGTGGTGGGCATTAACTTTGCTTCGGTTTCTGTTGAGCCTAACAAGATCAAAGTCGGTGAAGTCCAGACTACGCGTGTGGAAATTGAAAGCTCGGAAGGAGTTGAGAAGGTTTCGGCACAAATTCCTTTCGAAGGAAGTTATGATGAGATTGCTCTGAAACTGATTGAAGGTGATAGTTTCAAGGGCGTCTGGGAAGGAAAGTGGATGGCGCACAACACGCTTACGAAAGAATATGAAACAAAAATCATTGCTGTGACTGCGGGCGGAAAAATCGAGACTGCCAACGCGACTTGGTGGGATGATACGGAGACGATTTGGCTGGAGGGTTGGCGCGAACGGAGGAAGATAACAGTGACAGAAAATTCCGGTTCCGAACTTACGGATTATCAAGTGCCGGTTGACTTTACAACTGGAATTTATAACAATACTGGACTCGTCGCCTCCTGGCATTTTTCCGAAGGCTCGGGAACATTCACCGCCGATTCTTCGGGGCAGGGAAATAATGGGACAATATATAATGGTGAGATTTGGACTACGAACAAACAGGGCGAAGAGAAATCTGCTTTGAGTTTTCCTGCAACGGGTAACTATATAAATATAGAAGATAGCAGTGCTTCTGGCCATTCACTTGATCTTTTAGAAAATTTTACATTTGCCGCTTGGGTTTACCCAGACTCTTTTCCTACATTTTCCGCGATTATTGCAAAAAGAAGTGGAGGAGGTTACCAATATGAGCTGAGGTTTTCCAGTAATCGTATTTCTTTACTGACATCATCAGGGTCAATTGATGCCGATTTTATAACCCTCGTTGATCAATGGCATTATGTCGCGGTTACAAGAGATACTGTGAGCGGACTCACTACTCTCTATGTTGATGGCAATTCTTATTCTGCTGCTAATTTGGGCATAGCTCATTTCGATGTAGATGTAACGATAGGAAAAAATGCAGATGGAACCCACATTTTTAATGGCTCCATCGACGAAGTTCGTATCTATAATCGCGCACTTTCGGAAACGGAGATTCAGCAACTCTATGGCGAAGGTAAGGCGCGTTTAGATCTTAATGATATTCGTTTTACCTCCGCTGACGGAGTGACTGAACTTTCCTATTGGCTGGAAAACGACAGTAAGGCTTGGGTAAAAATTCCGACACTCTCTGCCAGCGCCGACACGAATATCTATTATTATTTTGGCAATCCGACCGCAAGCGCAGCAAGTAGTACCTCGGGGACTTTCATCCGCGAGATAGGTGGGCTTGCGGGAAGTTGGAGCTTTTCCAAAGGAACAGGCACGACAGCTTATGATAGTTCGGGGAATGGGAACAATGGTGCTATTAACGGGGGTATAAGCTGGACAGATAATAGATATGGAGATACGAATTCAGCTTTAGATTTTGATGGTTCCGATGATTGTGTTTATATAGCTGATTCAAATGATTTCACCATGAATTCTGCAATGAGTGCATTTTTTTGGGTCAATAGTAATGATAGTAGCGGTAACCCCATGAGTATATTTGCTCATGCGGGCGATAGCGATTTTTCTTGGAAAGCTGGAACATCTTCTCTAAATAGTTTCTTATCAACTATAATAACAAACGATGGAGACGAATACTCTTTAGTGAAAAACTATGAGTCTTATGCCTCTATTTTAGATGGAGATTGGAATTATTCTGGTTTTACATTCAATTCTGGTACGCTAAAACTTTTTATCAATGGTTCAGAGCCTTCTTTGGATGTCATATATGATGAATCTTTTTCTTCCTTATTTGACTCTTCGGTAAATCTGACAATAGGTTGTTCTTCAAACACTGAACCAGGATTTTTTAATGGCATTATTGATGATTTGTTATTATTTAATAGAGTTTTATCTTCCAATGAAATTTCTGATTTATATAACAATGCATCTCTTACCGTCTCAAGCTATCCAAATAAATCCCTAGTATACCAGTATGTTTCCTCCGGACCGACATATTCGATTTCTTCGCAAGAAGAAAAGCATCCGACCAGCGCTGGCGCGTCCGGTGTTTCTGGTGGAGGTCCGCTGGCATTCTGATTCTGTTACCCACACTTTCTCAGACATGATCTCAAAATGTAAGCCCTTTTAGATGAGGTTCTCTAATGATAATATATAATCAGAGATAATACGAAGGATAATCGATTTTTATGTGGAAGACTAAAAAAAGTTTTTTTTCAAAGTTAACACTCACAAGACATACAAAGGATGTTTTTGGCCGTCTTACTCATTTACAGAAAATTATATCTGTTTTTGTGATTTTGCTTGTTTTCCTAGCTGGTACTATTCTTACTTTGGCGGAATTAGGCGTGGGCGGGGAGAGCGGACCTACTGCGGCACCGAACACTTTGGATTATGGACTGGTAGGATATTGGGATATGGAAGAGGGGAGTGGGCAAGTCGTGAAAGATAAATCAGGTAATGGCAATGATGGAGTTCTTGGTTCGTCATCTTCTGAAGACTCTGCCGATCCGGTTTTTGGCCCCGGACATGATTCGTCGGGAGAAGGTGGAGCGGGATTAAAATTTGATGGTAGGGATGATTACGCAAATTTAGGGCACGGAAGTAACCTAACCTCCAACTCGGGATTTACTTATTCTTTTTGGATAAAATGGTCTGGAGCTAATAACGGAGGATATGGCGGGCTGGTGGAATATTTAAACAGGGGGATTCAAAATTCAAGAATATTAATTGTCGATAGTTCTTCCAGAATAATAGTTCAAGATTCGACAGGAACTCCTCTTACATCTAACTATGTCTTTTCCAAAGACACTTTCTATCATATTGTTTTAACTTGGGATGGTACCTTGCCATATTTGTATGTTAATAGTATTTTGGATACCACCGGATCAGTTGCATCTTTTGCTTCTGCAGTTAGTAATGATATAAAAATTGGAGTGGGGGCGGATTGGTCTCCTACCTATTATTTCAACGGGTCTATCGACGAAATCCGCATCTACAATCGTGCCATTTCCGAAGACGAAGTTCGCCAGCTCTATAATCAAAAAAAACCGATTTTGGAAATGAATTTTGATGAGGGGTCGGGGAATCTCGCGGGGGATAAAAGCATCAATAATAATTACGCGATTCTTGGTGGCGGGACTGCTGCAGCGATGCCATCCTGGGCAACGGGTCGCTCCGGTTCGGCCCTCGATTTTGACGGCACGGATGACTTTGTGGAAGTGAAGGGAACTCCGTCTTCTTGGGATTTGTCCTTGGCGAGTTATGATTATAAGAACTTTTATACTGGAAGCCAAGAAGTCATGCCTCGCGATATATTTTTTAGCTCGGACGGTAGTTGGATGTATATCATTGGTGCTATTAATGTTAAAGTTTTTCAATACGCATTGTCCGTTCCCTGGGATACCTCCACCGCTTCTTACTCCGGTAAATCGTTTAGTACAGGCAGCCAAGAAGGAAATCCTATGGGGATATTTTTGAGCCCCGATGGCACAAAGCTGTATGCAATAGGGGATACTAATGACACCATATATCAGTATTCTCTATCTATTCCTTGGGACATTTCTACTGCCTCCTATGAAAGCAAGAGTTTCAGCGTTGCGACACAAGACACTCTTCCGAATGATTTATTTTTTAGAGATGATGGATATAGAGTTTATATTATAGGAACTGTTAATGATACTATCTATCAATATTCCCTTTCTGCTCCTTGGGACATTTCGACTGCTTCCTATGACAGCAAGAGTTTTAGCATTGCAGTGCAAGAAAATACTCCCAGCAGTTTCTATATAAAAAACGATGGTAGCAAAATGTATGCAATAGGAACTGTTAATGATACTATCTATCAATATTCCCTTTCTGTTCCTTGGGACATTTCTACTGCTTCCTACGACAGTAATAGTTTCAGCGTTGCAGCGCAAGATGTCACGCCACGCGGATTATTCTTGTCGTTAGCTGGTGATAGATTTTATATATTGGGTTATGAAAGTGATACTATCTATCAATATGGTTTTTATGATGAAGACAGTTTGGATGTTACAGGTGCGATAACTCTGTCGGGCTGGGTCAGGATTGATGACCTAAGTCAACGGATGGCTCTCTTCGGGAAGGGCGTTTGCCAGACCGGATTTGGTAACTATGGGTATTTTCTTTCTTATTATAATGGTAATAATAGTATCTATTGGGACACCTATAGTACTACGGCCAGAGATTTTCTGACTTATGAGATTTCTGACACAGGGTGGCATTTTCTTACTGCGACCTGGGATGGGACTACTAATACCGGAGGAAAGAAACTATATATAGATGGGGTCTTAGTAAATCAAAAGACTTCGACCATCAGTGCTATCGGAAATACCGATTATGACTTCAAGGTAGGAATAGATGCAGAAGACAGGTTCCCGGCAGATAGTGCTATTGATAGCGTGCGTTTATATAACTACGCCCGTACGGCGGATCAAATTCTTACTGATTATAATGAGGGCAAGGCGGTGATTTTAGGTAGCAGCGAACAGGATTTAAATTATGGACTGGTAGGATATTGGGATATGGAAGAGGGGAGCGGACAGTTTGTGTACGACAAGTCAGGAAATGGCAATGACGGTGTGTTTGGCGCCTCTTCTTCTGTCGACTCTGCCGATCCGATATTCAGTTCTGGGCATGATTCATCGGGGGAGAATGGTGCGGGGATAAAATTCGATGGGTTTGATGATAGCGTCCATATGGGCGATGCTAGCGCCTTGGATCTTTCTACCGAATTGACGATCAATTTATGGGTCAATAGCAGCTTTATTACTTCGGGTGGATTGGTAGGAAAAACCTGTATTGGCGGTGGGGCCCAGGACCATCATTATAAGATCAGTAACAGTGGGACTGCTTTACAGTTTTCTATAGGAGACGGAGATTGTGCAGGTGCAGGTACTAACGATACTTTGACTACTAATGGATTTTTTTCTGGATATCAAAATAAATGGGTTTCTGTCACAGCCACCTATAACCGAGGGGAAATGAAATTTTATCGTAACGGCGTGTTTATGGGTAGCAAGACCTCATCAATAACACTTCTTAAACCTTATTCTAACGGTTTTGAAATAGGACGATATCCTAACTACGATGTTGGTTATTTTGATGGCTCTATCGACGAAGTCCGCATTTATAATCGCGCACTCTCTGAAGACGAAATCCGTCAGCTCTATAATCAGAAAAAACCGATTCTGCACCTCAAGATGGACGAAGGCTCGGGTGCGGATTTAAACGACGAGTCTTTCAATAATTATGATGCGAAAGTCTATAACAAGATCAATACTGCCATTTCGGCCACTTCAAATACTCTGTTTGATAACGATGTCGCTTGGACTACTAATGAATGGGCGGGGCATGAGGTTTCTATTATCTATGGAATTGGAGTGGGGCAAACTAGGGCGGTTGTTTCAAATACCGATAGTACTCTAACCGTGAGCTCAAATTGGGATATTATACCCAATAACACTTCTCGTTATGCAATTACTCTTGATAGCTTGAGTGTTTGGACTCAAAGATATGAACAATCAGCTATAAATTTGAGTAATGTCGGTTATGTCGGCTTTGCGCCTGACACGGCACCGGTTATGGGAACAGGATCTTTTACCTTAGAGACTTGGATAAAGACTAGCGCATCTTCTGTACAATACATTATGCAGCAGAGGGATAATAGTGATATTACTGGAGAATATGCTTTGGAAATAAGGGACACTGGCAATGTGCGCTATTGGGATTATGCGGGAAGTATCGCTCATAATTTTACATCTGAACAGATTGTAAACGATAATGTCTGGCATCATATCGTGTTTACCAGAAATGGCAGACAGGGTTTTATATTTGTAGATGGAATTTTAGGCGGAACATCGGATGTGACTGCAGTAAATATCTCTTCCGCATTAGACTTTGCTATTGGGTGCGATTTTCGTGACGCTGGCTCTTATTTTAACGGTTCTCTTGATGATATTCGTGTTTATAACTACGCCCGTACGGCGGATGAAATTCTTGTGGATTATAACGAAGGCAAGGCTGCATTTATGGGGAAAAATAATCAAGATTTGGATTATGGCCTGGTCGGATATTGGGATATGGAAGAGGGTGGCGGGCAGACGGTCTATGATAAATCTGGAAACGGCAACGACGGCACGCTCGGTTCGTCCTCTTCCATTGAATCCGCTGATCCGGTTTTTGGCCCCGGCCACGATTCTTCCGGTGAGAACGGTACAGGGATGGTTTTTGACGGGGTGGATGATTATACCAAGGTGGGTGATAGCAACTCCTTAGATATTGCGGATGAAATTACGCTGAGTGCATGGGTTAAAAGAGACGAGAGTGATGTTAGTGATGGAATCGTTTTTAAGAACCACGGTTATCTCTTGGCCTTCGACAATGTAAATCATGTATATTTTAACTACCATAATGGCACAAGTTGGGTTGGGGAAGCTCATTCCAGTGTCTTGATAACCGACCTTGATTGGCACCATGTTGTGGCAAGCTATAAAAAAGACAGAGGTACGGTACAAATATTCGTAGATGGCGAAATGAGCAAAGAGACTTCCGTGGTGGCTGATACTATCGCTGTCGACTCCTATTCTTTTTTTATCGGGCATTGTATGAACTGGAGTGATTCTTGGCATTTTGCCGGTTCTATCGATGAAGTTCGCGTCTATAACCGCGCGCTTTCCGATGATGAAATCCGCCAACTGTATAATCAGAAAAAGCCGGTTTTGGAGATGAAACTGGACGAAGGTTCGGGAAGTACGGCTTATGACGAAAGTTTTAATAACAATGACGGAGCTCTTGGTGGGGGAACTGCAGGCTATGTGCCAGTCTGGGTTGACGGCAAGTTTGGCAGCGCGCTTGAGTTTGATGGGGTGGATGATTATGTGGATGCGGGGGCTGGATCCAGTTTAGATATTACTAAGGAGGTAACTTTGGAGGGATGGTTTAATTCAGATAATGCCTGGGATACACATGTCCTTTTTGGAAAAAATAGGGCCTATTATATTGCACTTGTATATCCTAATACACTAAGAGCATATGTTTATACCGCCGATTATAACTTGAGATATTCCAGCTCCATACAGGGACTATATGCTATAAATAATTGGTATCATGTTGCACTTTGCTATGAACCAGATTTTGGATATATAAAACTTTATCTTGATGGAAAAGAAGTGGAATATGAAACCGCTCAGAGCAAAACAGATACTATAAACATAACTACTAATCATTTTTTATTGGGCTCTAATTTCCTGGCCTCTGCCGGTTATGATGGCACTCTCGATGATGTTCGTGTCTATAATTATGCTCGCAGCGATGCGGAAATCTTGGCAGATTACAACGCCGGTCTGGCGGCGCATTTGAGATGATCTTTGTCATTCCGAACGAAGCGGAGCGAGAGTGAAGAATCCCGAGCCTATGCAATTATTTAAAGCGGGAACTGGTCTCCAGACCGGTTCCCTATGTTTCTATTTCAGGATAAAAATTTTCTATAGCAAAAAGAATATTGTGACGGGGATTTTCTTGTGAAACTTAAAACTGTCAGGACCGGGTCTTAAGACCACGCTCCCGCATAAAATCTCCACACTCCCGCAGATGAAGGACCACGCTCCCGCTAATCCCGAAGTCGTGCTCTCGCGAGGAGAAGATAGGGCGTTATTTTTTGTTGTATTAAACTTAAAAATATATTAAAATATAATCAGGTCAAAAAGTAAAAAATAAAATTAATCATATGGAGGAGAGGAAAGAAGATAAAGTTTTTATTAACAAAAAAATAGCCATGGGGTCCGATTCGGGCGTCGTCAATTTGCGAGATCTGATCGTTCAGAAGGAAACTTCAAAGAGAGAAGAGAGGCCGGCATCAAAGGAGGTTAAGCCTTCTGGCGCGAAGATGAAAAACTCCGTAGGCAAATCTATAAATATCCTGGACCGCATCATTGAGTTCGGAATCTATCTGCTGGTTTTTTTGATGCCAGTTTTTGTTTTGTCTTTTTCGGCGGGAACATATGAACTTGATAAGACTTTTCTTCTGACTATTTTCTCCGGAGCCCTACTGCTGCTTTGGATGATCAATAGCGCTTTTGTGAAGAAGCGTTTTGTCATCGCCAAGTCAAAGATAACCGTCCCGTTTTTTGCGCTTATCCTGATAATGGCGATCTCTGGCTTTCTAGGAGTCGACAAGATTTCCAGCTTCTTGGGGTACTATGGAAACTTTTCGGATAGCGTCCTTTTCTTTTTTGATTTATTTGTTTTTTATTTTATCGCAACGAGTTTGATGGCCGAAAGGGGGGCGAGTAGAATCATTTCTGGCATTGTGGATTCGACACTTTTTTCTTCTTTGGCTGTTACTCTGCTGATCCTGTCCCGTTATCTAGACATGAATATTTTTTTCTATTCCGAGGCCGCACAGGTTTCTAGCACGGTAAGTGCCGATGGAATAATCCTTGCCATATATCTCGTTGGTATAATCTTTGTCGCTTTCTACGATTTTTTCTCTTCTCGCAGGTATGCCGCACTTAAGAAGATTATCGATAGCGCTGTTATTTTGTCTTCGATTTTTACACTTCTTCTGATAGGCTGGTCTTTGGTGTGGGTTGTTCTTTTCGCCCTTGTGCTGATCGCTGTCGTGTCTGGCATGATGTCTTCAGAAAAAAAATCCTACGATACTGGATCAAAAATTTTGCTGGCTTCTTTTCTCCTGGCGATGGCTATCATTTTGGCAAGCAGCCTGAATTTCGGATATAGGGATGAGCAGCAACTCCTGCTCGGAGATTCTTCGATATCTTCGTATCTTCAGGAAATAACGGCAACCTCTGGAGTTGCTCCCGTAGAGAGCCCGATGGCGAATGAGATAGCCGTTCAGAGCTTTCAGTCCGAGCCTCTTCTCGGGTCAGGAGTTGGAACATATTATTATGATTTCTTAAAATATAAAAAAGCAGATTTTAACTATGACGACAATTGGACCTTGCGATCAAACAAAGCTTATAATGAATTTTTAGAGAAGGTGTCTACGACTGGTGTTTTGGGGACTGTCGCTTATGTCATAATGATGCTTGCTGCCGGCTATGTCGCGTTCGGTGCGGTTCGAAAACAAAAACGAAATGCTTTCCTACTCGCTGCGATTCTCTCTCTTTTTATTTTCCAATTTGCCTATGCTGATTCTGCCGTGTTGAAATTTTTGTTGGCAGTTTTGCTCATCGTCATTTCCGGCAAGAAATTCATCTCTGATGGAGAAATTACCAATAAAATATCTGATGCTGATGCTCTCGTTCTGAATGTTAGCGGTGATGGCGGAAAGAAAGGCGTGCTCTCCTTCTTCTCTTTGGTAGCCTTGCTGGTTTCTTTGGCTTTGCCGGCTTATGCCATTCAGTCTTATCG
The DNA here is from genome assembly GCA_028690055.1 of Minisyncoccota bacterium. Taxonomy (GTDB): domain Bacteria; phylum Patescibacteriota; class Minisyncoccia; order JAHIHE01; family JAGLIN01; genus STD2-77. Next base: position 17,676 of record JAQVBZ010000026.1, read on the forward strand.
CGCCGACGCGAAATATAGGGAAGTGAGCGGTAACTTTGCCAGAGCGGAGATTTCCGATTTGGAGGACATTGTCGCCCTCAATCCTTTAGCACGATGGCAATTGAATCGTGCCGAATATGAATCTGGAGTGTCTCTTATGTATATAGCGAAACTGAATGAGAAGATTGCTTCTACGGATTTAAATTCTGCTGATGAAGCCGCTCTAGAGGAAATCCAGGGCATAACCGATAAGGCGATTTCTCACGCTAAACGCGCAGTTGAGCTTTCTCCTAACAATGTCAATTTCTGGGAAAATTATGCTTATGTGTATAAGAGGATCTATGAAGAGGGCATGGTTGGTGCTGATGAGTGGGCTGTGGTAGGTATTAAGAATGCAATCAATCTCGATCCTAATAATGCTATTCTCCACACTGAGTTGGGGAAGGTGTATATGCTACAATATGAATTTCTATCCAAGAAAGAAGAGCTCACCGCACTTTCTTCGGAAGAACAAGAATTCAAAAAGACTGCACTTTCTCAGGCGGAGGAAAGCTTTGAGCGGGCAGTCGGGCTTAAGGGTAATTATTCGGAAGCGATTGTCGAACTTGCTAATGTGTACTTTGAGAAAGGGGATACTGACGAATGTTTGAATCGGCTTGATATCGCCAAGCAGAAACAGCTTACCATGCAGACCGCTATAAGAATCGGAAAAATCTATTATAATCTCGGGGAAGGGGAAAAGGCAGTGGAAATATTGGAGGCCGTCAACAGTTTTGATCCGAGCAATGCCAACACTCACTACATCCTTGGAATGGCATATAAGGATCAAGAGAGATACTCTGAGGCGTTAAGTGAATTCCGTGCAGCCTTGAGAATCGGTAAGGAAAAAGGTGCGGCAGA
>JAQVBZ010000027.1 GCA_028690055.1 Minisyncoccota bacterium
AGCAGGTAGAATCACTGGAGCCGTATTCTCTCTCCGGATGGGTAAGAGTCAACACCGGCCCCAACGGAACCCCCGGGGCGAACGACAAAGTCTGGGAAGTCAACGGTGATCAAACCAAACACTGGATTAATATGACCGCTCAACAATTCCTCACTCACGGAGGATCGGACGAAGCCATTTACTCCGTAAACCAGGGGGAGCTTGATCTCTATAAGACAGGAGTGGATGTGATGAGTTTATAAAGGAAAAAAATTGTTCAATAAAAAACAAGACAACGTGTCTTGTTTTTTAAAATTATAAAAGTTTATATCACTATACTAACTAACTTCCCCTTTACTACGATAACCTTGCGCGGCGTCTTGCCTTCTAGCCAGCGGATTACTTTTTCACTTGAGAGCGCCACGCTTCGCGCCTCTTCTTCTGATATATCGGCGCTCACTTTGATCTTATCGCGCACCTTGCCGCTCACCTGTATCACCAGTTCAATCTCTTTGTCGTGGATGAGCTTGGGGTCGAAGACGGGCCAAGTATTCAAGTGTATACTTTTCTTGTTTTCTAAATTCACCCAGATCTCTTCTGCGATATGCGGAGCGAAGGGGCAAAGGAGAGTGATAAAAATCTCGAAATGTTTCTTGGAGATTTCTTCTTGTTTTTCCAAAGCGTTGGCAAGAATCATCAATTGCGATATGCAAGTGTTGAATTTGAGGTCGTTGATATCCTCCGTGATTTTTTTAATTGTTTTATGTATTAACGGCTCTACTTCGTTGTTCTTATTATTGTCGTCCAGATAAGCCTTTAATTTGTTGACAGCTTTGGCGCGGTGGTCGTATTTGGCCTTTTCTTCCCAAACGCATTCTCCAAAAGTCTTGTTGAGTTCTTGCGCGATGAAGATGGGGTCGTAGCCAAAGCCATTCGTTCCGGTGGGCTTATCGGCGATGCGGCCTTCGCAGATGCCGTCAAATTGTCGGGTTTTATCTGTTTTTGCATTATAGAGTGTAATTACTGATTCAAAGAAAGCGGAGCGATCTTTTCCTTCCAGCTCTTTGAAAATCTTTTCATAAGCTATCGGGTAATCGCCCTTGGCAAAGCGATTGGAATATACTCCCGGCTGATTATCCATCGCTTTGATACAGAGTCCGCTGTCGTCAGCAATCGTAAGGTAACCAGTTTTCTTGGCGTAGTATTTAGCTTTCAAAAGTGAATTCTCTTCAAATGATTTACCGGTTTCTTTCGGCTCAGGGAATTTAGTTTCGAGGTCTTCCAATCCGATTATATCGAATCCTTTGAGGCTAGACTTGAGCTCTCTCAGCTTGCCCGGATTATTACTGGCGAGCAAAAGCTTTGTCTTTCCCGTGTCTTCTTTTACTTTATTTTGCAAATTCCAAACTCTCTCCAGAAAGCGGTTTACGCCGATCAGGCTGTTAGTGTTCCAGGCGATAGCTTCCGAGTAAGGGCCCATGAACATCTCATAGACACGCAAAGTATCCGCGCCGTAAGTTGCGATGATGTCATCGGGATTGACGACGTTGCCGCGGGACTTGCTCATCTTTTGTCCGTCTTCGGCAATTATCATTCCGTGAGAGCGGCGGGATTTATATGGTTCTGCGGTCCCCACGAATCCGAGGTCGTATAAGAATTTGTGCCAGAATCGGGAGTAGAGGAGATGAAGTGTCGTATGTTCCATTCCGCCGTTATATAAATCGACCGGCATCCAGTAGTCGAGCTTTTTTCGGTCGGCAAAAGCCTTATCGTTTGTAACATCGATATATCTTAAGAAATACCAGCTGGACCCAGCCCAGTTAGGCATCGTGTCTGTTTCTCTTTTTGCCGAATTGCCACAGATAGGACATTTGACTTCTACCCATGTGGAAATTCCCGCAAGAGGGGATTCTCCCGTATCTGTCGGTTCATAGTTTTTCACGTCTGGCAGTTTGAGCGGCAAGTCTTTTTCTCGGAGTGGAATCTTTTTTGTGATATTGAGAAGCTCAAACTCCCACGCTACTAGTCCGTTATTTTCTATTTTTTCCAAGTAGTTAGTTGTAAAGCTGTACTCTTTTTCCAGTTTCTTGTAATCGTGGCTGTCTTTGAAGTCTGGAAATATCTTACCCAAGATTCCTTTATCTTCGAAGAGTTCTCTTAAGCTTTCGAATTTGTAAACTTTGGTAATCTTCGCAATTTCGAAATCGTTATTTTGTTTGTCTTTGAATTTCACCAAATCGCCTACTTTGACTTTACCGAAAGATCTTTCCGGCTCTTCAGGATTGAGCGCTCGGGTTTCGATAGTTTTGCTACCGTTTTTGATAAGTCGGAAAACTTCTTCTTTGGGGAAATTTAATTCCACCTTGATATCCAGCTTGTCCACTAAACAATGTTTGCACTTTATGATCGGAATCGGCTCTCCCCAATAATGTTGGCGTGAGAACACCCAGTCTCTTAGCTTATAATTCACAGATCTTTTGCCCAGTTTATTTTTTTCGATATAGGTGACGATCTTTTTCTTGAATTCCTCAGTCGAAAGTCCGCTGTATTCGTGCGAATTGATAGCGACTCCATGCTCAACATAAGAGTCCTGCGCAATCTCCTTGTAGAGTTCAGGAATTCTGCGACCGATAAAATGTTTTTGTTCGTGAAGCGAAATGCAATTTATCTTTCTTTCTTCAAAATACCGCAGAGTCTCTTTGAAGGGAATATACTTGTCATCATCCGAGATGAATACTTTTATGATTTCTGCTTTGCCCTTCAGACTCTTCCAGTCTGTTTTATCTTTGGCGAAAGCCTCAACGCTTGTCACGTCGGAATTATCGTTGCGCCATTCTTTTTTAAACTCTACGAAATCAACCACTTCCGAAGCGGGCGCAATCAGATAAACACCTTTTACTTTTTTGTCTATCTCATTTATAAAATCGGCAACGGCGGCACAACCCAGGCTGTGTCCGATGAAAATCGTGTTGGCGTTTATCTTACTTTCGTATTGCTTTAAAAAAGATATCCACTCTGCACGCTTCGGGTGATGAGAGTCGGGCATATTCGGTGCAATGATTTCGTAGCCCAGGGCTTCCAGTTTTTTTCTGAGGTCGCCGTCTTTCCATGGGGAATATTGTCCATTTTTGTCATCTTCGAAGCCATGTACAAAAATCGCAGTGCGCCCGCCTTCGGGCTCAATGACGGATTTTATTTCCAAATTAAACTTGATGGCGAATTCCATATCACGCGTGTCGTGCGCCGGCACCGCCATGATGGCGCCAGTGCCGTAGCCAATAAGCACATAGTCCGAAGTCCAAATCGGAATTTCTTCGCCGCTTGCGGGATTGATAGCTTTGATGCCCTGAAGCTCGATGCCAGTTTTATCTTTGCTGAGGTCGGTGCGATCCATATCGGATTTGTTTTTTGCATCTTCGATATATTTTTGCACTTCCTCCCAATTGGAAATTGTGCTTTTATATTTTTCAATAATCGGATGCTCGGGTGCGACTACCATATAGCTCACACCAAAAATAGTGTCGGGGCGCGTGGTGAAAACTCTGAGCTTTTCCGCCGATTCTTTTTCTCCTGATATTTTAACGGGGAAATCTATTTCCGCGCCCTGACTCTTACCGATCCAATTGACCTGTTGTGTTTTTATCTTTTCCAAATAATCGACCGTATCTAAATCATTAATAAGCCTTTCCGAATATTTGGTAATTCGAAGCATCCATTGTCTTACATTTTTCTTTTCCGCCAGTGCGCCGCACCTCTCACAATTGCCGCCAATAACTTCCTCATTGGCAAGTCCGATTTTGCAGCTCGGGCACCAATTGATAGGCATCTCTTTTTCATAGGCTATTCGGTTTTCATCGATGAAATTTTTCTTTTCGATTTCGTCTAAGCCTTTCGGGATTATCAATTCCTCGATAGGTCGGGCCTTGTCCGCTTTTTCATCGTAAAAACTATTGTAAAGTTTCAGGAATATCCATTGCGTCCATTTAAAATAATTCGGGTCAGTGGTGTTGATTTCTCGCGACCAATCGAAACTCGGACCGTAGCTTTTGGCCTGTCTGGTATAGTTGGCAATATTTTCCCTAGTTACGGTCGCTGGTTGTTTTTTCGTCTTTATGGCAAAATTCTCCGTTGGAAGACCGAATGCGTCCCAGCCGATAGGATAAAGCACGTTCTTCCCCTGCATCCTCTTTTTTCGGCACACTACGTCCATCGCCACTTGGCTCCTGACATGTCCGATATGTAATCCTGCGCCAGAGGGATAAGGAAATTCGATAAGACAGTAGAACTTCTCTTTCTTGGAAAAATCCTTAGCCTCATAAATCCCGCTTTCTTCCCATTCTTTTTGCCACTTTTTCTCGATTTTCTTGAAATTATATTTGTGCATATACTGCTAAAATTAAGAGATTACTCTAATTTATTCTAGCCTAAATTGGCTTAGTTGACAAGAAAAAAGTAGGAGTACAATGACTATACCTTCTTAAACATTACTAGAGATATCAAAGGAGTGAAAAGCATGGAATATTTAAAAAAGATAGCATTGGCTCAAGATGCCCATGAAGGTCTTGACGACTATATCAGAACTATCGGATTCGACCCTTCGATAAAAGAAATCAGAGTTTCTTATGGAGAAGGCGGGGCAAGGCAAGAAATGACAGTTGAAGGTGGGATGGAGCATTTAGAGAATGTAGTCCTCGTAAAGATTCTGAAGGCTCTTGCTAATATATTACCTACTATTGAGAGGCTGGAAGACGAGATGGCCCTGATAGCCCTCTTGCAGGCAGAATACAATGAAATTTTGCTGTCCTTGCAATTAAGGAATGACAAGGTAACTCTTGCAGCTCTTCTTATAAAGAGGGCCGGACTACTGAGAAAGGAGTTACAAAACATAAAAAGTGGAGATGAATTGAAAATTGTGATAATCGACCAATAAAGATTAAAAAGTGAAATATTTATTTTACAATTTTAAATCTTTTTTTGTCTTTATGCGGTTGACACATCGGACAAAGAAGCTATGATGTCGGTATGGACGATTCAATGCATATCAAAATAAAAAAGCGCAAGGAGACGTTACTATCGGACAGCCATTGATTATCTGGCAAAAAGCGAAGCAGATAAAAAAAGAAGAGCCTTGGGAGGAACGATATTTGCAAATATTATCGGGAGAACTGCCGAGCTTCCAATTCGTTGACAGGGAAGATTGGCAGGAGTTGTTGCGAGGTTATTTATTCAGGCGTTCTTGTTTCAAGGATATTCCGATTACATCTCTTCGAATCTGTTATGGCAGGAGGGAGCTCTTGCTAGGCAAAGAGGAGACTTCTTCGGAGATGATTACGGTCTTGTTTCTATTAAGCCTTCTTCTCGGACAAGCAGAAAAAAAAGAAAAGAAATATGCTTCGTGGTTTACTAGCTGCTATGGTCCTGATGCAATTTTCATCTCGGCTGTAGAAACAGGTTTTAATGATATAAAAGTTGTTCTTGCGTTTCTCGCTAAAAGAGCCTGGGCTATGAACGGGGACATTGAAGACTATATGAAAAATCTCGAGGCACTTGTGTTGGAACCCATCTATTGAAAAAAGAAAAAAGGAGGGTGAGAAAAATGCAAACTCGGGTGAGTATCGTATGAGCAGAAATTGAAAACGGATACCTCTTGATTCTTAGAGCAAGGAACTATACCTCTGGTGAAGAAATTTGTTCCGCGTTAATATTCAAGTGGGCATGTGCCTAAGTAGAAGAAGCTGAATCGTCGGCTTCTCTTTTTTGAATATAAAAAATACTCCTTTTATGGAGTAGTTTTTTTGTTGGGAGGAACAGTTAAATCCCAAAAAGCCTCTTTGCATTTTCGCTGGTAATTTTTTCCAACTCATCCGCATCCATTCCGCGGATCTCCGCGATTTTTTCTATTACATATCTGACAAAAAGGGGCTCGTTGATTTCGCCGCGATGGGGAACGGGGGAGAGGTAGGGCGCATCGGTCTCGACCAGAATTTTGTCGAGCGGCATAGCCTTCAGAGCGTCACACATGAAAAATTCGTCATTGCTGCCGCATTTGTAATAAGTGATGACTCCGGTAAAGCCGATATAAAATCCCAGGTCCAAAAATTCTTGTGCCACTTCGGGGCTGGCAGTGAAACAATGCAGCACGCCGTTCCATCCGGATGTTTTGTAGCCTTTCAATATCTCCAGGACTTCCGTGTAGGCTTCACGGCAATGGATGATGATCGGTTTCTGATGCAGTTCGGCAAGTTCGAGTTGTCTTCGGAAAGCATCTTCTTGGACTTTCGGGTCGCAAAAAGGCTCCTTGAAAAAGTCCAGTCCGATTTCTCCCATAGCGACAGTTTTGTATGAGAGGAGCAGTTCTTCCAATCGACGCAGGTTCTCTTCAGTCAGCGAGCCTGCGTCGTGAGGATGGATGCCGACGGCGGAAAATATATTTTCATTTTCTTTCGCCAATATTACGGCACGTTCGCTCGATTTCATATCGCAGCCGACGTCAATAATTGCTTCCCCCCGGGCCTTAAAAAAACGTTCCATCGCCTGCGAGCGTAGGCCATCGAAATCGGGAAAGTCGATGTGAGCGTGAGTATCAATCATAAATTTTAATGATAATTATTTTTTCTGTCATTCCGAGCTTGTCGAGGAATCGCTCCATTGCGTTGAGACTATATGATACGGGACAGACGGTGACGAAGGGATTCTTCGATTCCGCGTAGTTTATCCTCGCAAAGCAAGGGCTCCACTCAGAATGACAAAAGTTTTTTATTCGTATGGTATAGCGGGATTGCCATCCCCGCCTCCGCGGGGATAAATTTGGAGTACCTCCTCGCGATGATACATAAGGAGTCGTATTACAAAATGAAAATTATTCCTCCAGTCTTGGGAAGAGTGATTCGCCTTTCTGAACACGAGTTCCAGGTTTTAGAATATTTGCGAAACATATACTTCTCTCAAGATAAACAAATTCCTGATCGGCATCATTTTTAGTGGTATAATTTATTTCATTCTCTCTTTCAATTTCATCGGCAAATAACTGTTCGAATATCCTGTCTGAAGTTTCTGGCATAAACGGGCGGATTAACCATGCTATGACCCTAATAGTCTCCGCGCATTTATAAAGAACGCTGGCAGTTTTTTCTGTATTTTCTTTTATGAGTTTGAATGGTTCTTGTTCTTGGATATATCCATCCAATTCTCTCGTTAGAAGATTTATATCTTCTAATACGAAATCTAATTTGAAGTCATCGTAGTCTTTATCGAGATAGGTAGATATTTTTTCTATCAAATCTTCACCTTTGAATTTGGTAACTTCTTCGTATTCGGAATTTATCTCCGGAATCTTGCCGTCGAAATATTTCTCAATCATCGCCAGTACGCGCGCTACTAGGTTGCCGAGTCCGTTTTGCAGGTCTGATTTATAGACTTCTTCAAAATGTTTGTAAGAAAAATCTCCATCCTCGGTGGTTGGAATTTCTTTGAGGAGAAAATAGCGCATAGGATCTACTCCATATTTTTCGATGACTTCGAAAGGGTCGATGACATTACCCAAGCTTTTGCTCATCTTCTGCCCGCCGGAGGTTATGAAACTGTGCACGCATATCTTTTTCGGCAAGGGGAGTCCTGCCGAGAGAAGCATCGCAGGCCATACCATAGCATGGAAACGCAAGATATCTTTGCCGATTACGTGCGTAATATTTCTGTTATCTATCCAAAATTTTTGAAAATTCTCACCGTTTTCAGTCTCGCCATAACCCAGCGCTGATATATAATTAGTGAGTGCGTCACACCACACATACATCGTTTGCTCATCGTCGCCGGGTACGGGAACCCCCCAGTCGAGAGTACTCTTGGGGCGGGAGAAGCTTACGTCTTCAGCGTTCTCGATTATATTCAGTATTTCATTTTTTCGGGATTCGGGAATGATTTCCAGCTCGCCAGATTCTATCTTTCTCTTTATCTCAGGTAGATACTTGGAGATGCGGAAGAAGTAGTTTTTTTCTTCCACCTCCTCAGGCTCTTTTTGATGGTAAGGACATTTGCCGTCCACTAAATCGTGCTCGGTAAGAAAGGCCTCACAACCGACGCAATAATTTCCTTGATAAGTTTTTTCGTAGATATCGTTTTCCCCTTTTTTATCTTTATTCTCAGCAAGCTTAGTCCACAGCTTCTGCGCGGCGGCTTTGTGTTTTTCGTCAGTAGTGCGGATAAAAATATCATTACTGACATTCAAAATTTTTAACAGCTCCTTGAAACGCGTGGCGTTCCCATCCACAAAAACCTGCGGCTTCAAACCTTTTTCTATCGCAGTTCTCTTGATTTTGGATCCGTGCTCGTCGGTGCCGGAACAGAAAAATACCTCGTCGCCTTTCAAAGTGTGGTATCGGGCCAGTGTATCAGCTTGCAGAGCCTCCATCGCAAAACCGATGTGCGGCACAGAGTTGGCGTAGGCAATCGAGGTAGTGACATAGAATTTATTTTTTTCTGCCATATAGATGGGGTTACCTTTAAAATTGTTTATATGAATATTCTTTTGAAAAAGACAGCCTTATCAAAAAGGGCTGTCCTCCTCTTTGTTCGGGGTTTTTCTAACAGTCGTTTTTCTGCTCTTTCTTGATGTCTTCAAAGACAATGAAAGCGATGGTGGCAATCGGCACTGCCAGAATCATTCCGGCTATACCTGCTAGCTGTCCACCGATAACGGCGGCGATGATAATGATAACCGGATGCAAACCTACGGACTTTTCCATCACCTTGGGAACGATGAGATAATTTTCAAACTCTTGGATGAAGAAATATAGAACGAAAGTAAAAACGGCTATGGTAGGGGAAATGGTGGCGGCGATAAGGATGGCCGGTATCGCTGAAAGAATGGGGCCTATGTAGGGGATGAGTTCCAGTGTGCCGGCGATAAGCGCTAGAACCAGGGCATAGGGAACGCCGATAAGCGAAAGCCCGATAAAGGATAGCGCTCCGATTATGATCCCCAAAGTGACCTGTCCGACAAACCACTGTCCCAGCTTCTTCTCTATTTCCTTGATGATTCGCATACACTGAGGTTGTGTTGTTTTTGGCATTACGGCACGAGCGAACTTTTCGATACCGTCATCTTCCAAAACCAGATAGAAGGAAATGACAGCTATCAGAACGGCGGAAAAAATTCCTCCCAATAATCCCAAGGCTCCTGATAGAAGATAGGACGCGGCGTTTTTGAGGGCGGTGCTGAGTTCTATTAAGATGTCCTGTAAAGTCGAAGTCTCCAGTCCCATATTATGTCCGTTTTCGAGAAAGAATTTGAAATCTATTTTTTCGATATAGCCTGGAAGATAGTTTGCCATCTGTCCGATTTCTCGTGCTAAGGTCGGAGCGATAGCGTAGGTCAAAAGAGCTATAATGGCAAGTGTTGAGGAAAAGAGTATCCCTGCTCCGAACACGCGAGGGATGCCTTTTTTTTGCATCCTGTCTACGGCTGGCTCCATAGTGAGTGCCAAAAGCACAGAGACGAAAATTATAAAAATAACGTCTTCTATGTAGTATACAAAAAGCAGCGCGAAAGAAACCAAAAAGAAACGAAGGATGCTTTCGTAGGAGATGTCTATTATCACTTTTTGTTTTTTCATTGTTTGATTTAAATTTTTAATAATTTATCAAATTTTTTCTTACTTTTAAATGGTCCGATCAGTGCAAGATTCATCCTGTCTTTGGTGAAAATCTCCTGAGCGACTCGGGACACATCTTCTCTTGTCACTGCGTTTATTTTATCAAATTTCTCCTCGGGGGTCAAAATTTTGCCAGTGGTGATTTCTTGGATAGCCACGAAATCAGCGACGGCGCTGGAAGACTCCAGAGAAATGGCCATCTTGCCCTCTACATAACTTTTGGCTCGTTGCAGTTCTTCTTTTGAGACGCCCTGCTCTTTTAGTTTGTGGATTTCTTTTAAAACCAGAGCAATGGCCTTCTCGCACTTATCGTTTCCCACTCCCGACTGAACGGTGAAATACCCGGTGTCCCGGTAATCGCAGGAGTAAGAATAAACATAATAGGCGAGTCCCTCCCTTTCTCTCACTGCTTCAAAAAGGCGCGAGCTGCTATTACCGCCTAAAATGATATTTAAGACGTCAAGGATATATTCGTCTTTATGCCCCGTAGCAAAAGCGCGAAAGCCCAAAGAAAAATTAGTTTGATCAGTTTTCTTATATTTTAAAAGTATTTCCGGCTTCTCTTGCCAGGTTGAAAATTTTGTTTGCTTGGTTTTAGTTTTTGCTCCGTCGAAAGATGAAAAGAATTTTTTTATTTCTTTGTCTATAGTGTCTTCGTCAAAATTTCCGGAGACGGCTAGGACGAGATTGTCTGCGCGATAATGTTTTTTATAAAACGATACCAGATCTTTACGGGAGAAACTTTTTACGTTTGCTACTGCGCCCAGTTGATCGTGCCCCAAACCGTGTCCGTCAAAAAGTAGCTGTTCGAAAACGGAAGAAATGTCTCGCATCGGGGTGTCTGCGTACATATTTATTTCCTCCAGCACCGGACCTTTTTCGTTTTCGATTTCTTTGGGAGAAAAAAGAGAGTGAAGAAGCATATCGGACAGTATGTCTAACCCCATCTCAAGGTCTTTTTTCCCGGATTTTATCCAGAATCCCGTGTATTCCTTGCCCGTGAACGCGTTACTGCTTGCGCCGACAGCGTCCAACTCTTTATTGATTTCAATGCAGTGCGGTCTTTTTTCGGTCCCCTTGAAAAACATATGCTCAAGAAAATGCGCCACTCCTTCCGCTTTACCTTTTTCTTCGCGTGAGCCGGTCCCGAAGAGCGCCAAGAGTGTTACAGTCTCTATGTTTTTATTTTGCGCCTTCACCACCCGGATGCCATTTTTAAGTTTTGTCTTCTTATACATAAATTCTGAAAATTAGATTTGAAAAAAAATCCGGAAGGCCGAAAATTAGCAATTCCTAAATTATGACACCACTGTCTGCCGAGGTCGTTTTTGTTTATTGCGCGACCTAATGAGGAATTTTTGTGGCAGGCAAAGGGACTGATTAGAATCATCGCTAATTTTCGACCTTCCGGAATACATGCACGATGTATAATATATATTATCCGATAACGGCACTATTTGTCAATGGTCAAAATTTAAAATCTAACAAAAAAACAGAGCAGAGAGTTTTGCCTGCCAGATTGTTCCAGATTTTATTCTTCACTCAGTGTTATCTTAATTATGATCCAGCTGCTGTCTTCTGTCTGTTTCAGGATGAGATTTCAAGCTTTTGTTGTGAAACTATTTTTGTGAAAACCCCGGTATAATATGGCAATATTGATTTTCTAAATTAGTCTCTTTCCTAAAAACGTAATCATGCCGTTTCTCTTTGACCTCTAGTTGCATTTTTGCTATAATTGTTTCATATAAAAGTCACTGTAATATGAATACAAAAATAATCGAGAAAAAGTTTCCAATCATGCGCTTTATAGGGTTTTTTTGTCTTATATTATCCTTTTTCTTTGCGCTTGGAAACACCGCACTGGCTGCGGATAGCCGTGTCGTAGAGAATTTTTTGGTGGACAAAACCCATGACTTTTACGGAAGGATCGACGCCGACGCTTTCCTGGTCTATGAGTCCGAGAATGCTTATCTTTATTTTGAAAAAGATTACTATGGCCTGATGAATTCTCGGGAGAAGGAACTGATGATTGCAAATATCATAAAATTGGGGAAAGAATTTGATTCGGTTATCTATCCGGAGACGAAAAAGGTCTTTGGCGATGAATGGAGTCCGGGAATCGACAACGATGAAAGGGTTACGATATTCTTTACGAGGATGAATTACGGCGTGGGCGGATATTTCAATGCTAACGATGAATATAGCAAGACTCAGGTCGTTGATGACCGGAGCAACGAGCGCGAGATGATTTATCTTAATACCGATTTCTTGAATCAGCAGAAGGTGGAAGGCTTCTTGAGCCATGAACTCCAACATATGATATATTGGAATGAGAAGACCCATGTCAAAGGGGTGATTGATGATATCTGGATTAACGAAGGAAGATCGGAACTGGCAGCCTCCTTGATTGAAAACTTGCTTGATAAGAAATCGGCGGATAAGACTCTGTCCGTAAGAAAAAGGGATTTTTTGCTGGGATATGACGATTCGCTGGTGGACTGGAATAATACCAATTACGACTATGCAACTGTGAATATTTTTATGCAATATATCAAAGACCGGGTGGGGACTGAGATATTTCGGCAATTGAATGGCACCCGGACAACCGGGGTGTATAATCTTGATTTTATCTTGAAGCGAGACACGGACGTAGGGCTCAATAATGTCTTTACCGATTGGACGATTGCGAATTATATAAATGATACGGATTTTGACGCGCATTACGGGTATCTTGATGAAAACCTCAAAACTAATTTTAATGTCGTTCCGAATCCTATCAATGACGTAGATGGTAACGGCGTGATCGAGCTTACGGGAACGCTCAGCAATTGGAGTACTGATTATTTCGAAGTGCGTGCGGATAAAGAAGGGCTCGATGACCTCTATTTGGAGGTGGATTTTAATGGAGATGACACATCGACATTTTCGCTCCCCGTCATTATTAATTACCGGAATGGGTCAAAAAAGGTGGATATTTTAGATATGAATAGCTCGCAGGACGGGCATATGGAGGCGGTTTTTGCGAGAGGAAATATGCTCTCCGTCATATTCATTCCGAGTTGCCAGAAAATCGACGAAGCTCTGGATGGCAATCAGGCGAAGAAACACACTTATTCTATGGATGTCAGTCTTACGCCGGTCGGGAAAAAATTTTTACCGAACGGAACGTTGGTTAAAACTGCGGACGATGAAAGGATATATCTGATTGATAGCAGTCGTAAGCGCTGGATTACCGATTCTGTGACTTTTGTGGCAAGGGGGTATGATTGGGGGGATGTGATGATAGTGAGCAAGACTGCATTAGGGATATATTGGGACGGCGAAAATATAAGCAACGGAAACGGCCTTGCGTTGGAGGGTTCTCTGGTGAAGGGAAGCGGCCCCGAGATTTATCTTATCGAGGATGGAAGGAGAAGGTGGATCAAGGATGAGAGAGCTTTTGCCTATTATGGTTTTGATTGGAGCGAGGTCGCCCAAGTCAACGATCAAGAATTTTTCCAATATGCCGAAGGGGAGACTCTGGCAACAATCTCTTTCGCAGACGGAGCACTTATCAAGGGTGCGGGAGAAAAGGTCTATCTTTTACAAGCAGGCAAGAAATGCTGGATTACAAGTCCGGAAGCATTCTCAAAAAATAATTTCAACTGGTCATCTGTAGTGGAAACTTCTGAAGAAAATATCTCTTCCTACGTTGACGGGCCGGACATCGATTAACCTCTAAGATTTACTCGTATGAATAAAAAAATCATCAAATACGCCAAGCGTTCTTTCTCGTTTCTCGTTTTTTTGTTTTTCATGTCTGCCTCTCTGCCGTCTTCGGCAGCTGTTGAAAATAACCCTGCGGCTCCGGAAATAATTCCTCGATCCTATTGGAAGGCGGACGAGTCACAGATGACTTGGCCTCTGGAGTATGCCAAAGTGCAAAAAATTATCATACATCATACGGCGAGTTCGACGCTGGTACCTGACACTGACGGCTCGGGAGAATATACGAGTATGGTAAATAATATCTACCGATATTTTTGCCAGAGCAAAGAGTGGACGGATAACGACGGTACGAAATATACCGGATATGGTGATATGGGATATAACTATATCATTGACCCCAATGGTAATATTTATGAGGGGCGCGCCGGCGGCAATGGCGTGGTCGGAGGGCACTCTATCGGTTTCAATACCGGCACTGTCGGGATTTCTGTTATCGGTAATTATCAAGACGGCTCGGTCGGACAGACAAATACTACACTCAGCCCCGCAGTAGAGACCGCCTTGGCAAAGCTCGTGGGTTGGATAGCGGCTAATAATGACATTAATATAAATAGTGTAAGCAATTTCTATGGCAAGAATATCGATGGAATGGTCGGACACAGGGATGTATACAATACCAGCTGTCCGGGTAACATCATCTATAATCGGCTTTCGGAGATTCAAGATAATGCTTCGCAGTACGCACAGGCTTATCAGAAATATGTTTATCAGTTACAAGGAGATTCGGCTTTGTATGTGATCAGCGGAGGATATAAAACCAAATTCGCTTCTCGCGAGGACCTGCCATCAACATATCGGGACCGAGAAGTGAAGTGTATTTCCGCTAGCCAGTTGAAAGCCTATCCGTACAAAGACTCAAAGGTCTTACCTGACGGCACCCTTATCCAGCAATCCGGCGAGGGCATGGTCTATTATCTGGAAAAGGGTAAGAAACGTCCACTAAGCATGGTTGAGTCGGAATTTTCGAAATTGGGGTTCAGTTTTTCCGATATAGTCAATGTCTCCGCGGTTGAATTGGATTATTATGATACCGCCGCAGCAATCGAATATGGCCCTGACGGTACTCTTATCAAAGATACCGATAATAACGTCTATTTCATAGAGAACGGTAAGAAACGGCTGTTTACTTCCGCGACGCTTTTTAATTCTCTCCGGTATGATTGGTCAAAGATCAAGACAGACGCGGATGCAGATAATTATATGAGCGGTGACGCGATGCGTTATTCTGACGGTACTCTTGTACGAGGCTCGGATTCTCCCAGTGTTTATCTTCTTGAGAGCGGAAACAAGAAACTCTTTACTTCCGGCGCTTTGTTCGAGCGTTTGGGGTATAAATGGTCGAATATTCTCATAGTGAATCCTGTCGAGTTGAATTGGTATCCGACTTGTGGCATTATGATTTATCCCGATGGGTCACTGGTTCGTGGTGCGGGCACTCCGACGGTATATTTGGTAGCAAATGGACAAAAAAGAGAAATCACTTCTGCAGCCCTCTTATATCAACTCGGTTATAATTTTGCAAGTGTAGTCGATATTCAGCAGGAAAGTCTGTCTGATTATCCGACCGGCGCTAAGGCGGTATATCCCGATGGTACACTTCTCAAGTCCGCTGCCAACCCCGCTGTCTATCGGGTCTTAGTCGGCAAGAAAGAAGAATTCACTTCGCTCAGCGTCTTCGAGGCGACGGGAGCCAAATGGAGCAATGTGATTGAGGTAGATAAAAATGAACTGGACCTTTATGCGACGAGCGGCGTTGTGAAATATCCCGATGGGGCACTGCTGCGCGCCTTCAATGGGGATAAGATTTATGTTATCAAAGAGGGCGTTGGCGTTTGGGTTCGTACTGCAGATGAATTCACCAAAGCGGGGTACAAATGGGCGAACGTTTTAGTTGTCGATTCTCCTGAATTAAAGATATATGTGCAGGGAGAAGCAGCAGCTGCTGCTACTACTACTGAGACGGATGATATCGATACTGAGGCTGTTACTGATGCTAATACCGATATGAATAACCAACCTTCTGCTCCGGCTACGGACGTCAGTGCTCCTGTTGATAATAGTTCGACTCAGACTCAGACTCAGCCTCAGACCGAAACTGCCACCGCGGAGCCGAATATCAGGATGGCAATCATGGGTAAATATGCTGACGGTTCCTTGCTCAAGGCGACGGGCGACAGTAAGATCTATGTTATAAAAGGGGGTCAAGCGGTGCTTATCAATTCGGCGGAAGAACTTACCGGTGCCGGTTACAGTTTTGACAATGTTAAAACTATCGACCCTAAAGATATGGCGGTCGTGCTGAGCAGCAACGCGGAGACTACGAAGATCACCGCCAATGGTAATTACACGGTGGAGTATCATGAAGCTGATGGCAAGATATACAAGACCGTCCAGAAAAAAGGCGGTGAACAGACCGTAGTGCCATTCATCGATTGGGAAAAATATATCCGTTTCGTTCCGGAATCGGACAACGTGATTTTGCAGGTGCTGTCTTACCACGATACTTTCAAAAGCAGCAGCGTCACTTATGACGACAATCAGTTTCGTGGTGTAATCGAACTCAAATACTCTCCGACTTCGAAGAAAATGTGGGTCATTGAGGATGTTCCACTGGAAGGATATCTCAGGGGAATCTCGGAAGCGACTACACGCTCCAACCCCGAATACCTGAAAGCGTTTTCTGTGATTACTCGGACCTACGCAATGAATTATATCGTGAAAGGAGGCAAACACACCGGCGAGCCGTTCCATCTCAAGAATAGCCGCAACGGCAACGGTAACGATCAGCAGTACAAAGGATACACATTCGAGATGCGTTCACCGGGGACGGCGGATTCTTATAATCAAACCGTAGGGCAGGTAATCGAATTCAATGACAAACCGATTGTGGCGGCATACTCTTCCGATTCGGGAGGAGTGACCAAGAGCGGCTGCACTGCTCTGACTTCCAACTATTGCACCAGCGATTATTCCTACTTGAATGGGGGAGTGAAGGATCCTGCAAACACGGTACATAATCCGAGTGCCGTTGCTGCCAGTCATGGTGCCGGGATGAGCGCTGTCGGTGCGTATCAGATGGCGGTCGATGGGAGCGCCTGGCGGGATATCATCAAATATTATTATCTTGGTGTGAATATAGATAAATATTATTAAGTACAAAAAATAAACTTAACAAACATCGATGAAAGCAAAAATCAAAGAGAAATTCAATTTTTCTTTTCTTCCCAATTTTCTGATGGCGGAAGCGGCCACGACAGTGACAATTGAAAATCCCCTTAATACCGATGACTTTACCGGGCTCGTAACCAACTTTTTACAGTGGCTCCTCGGCATCGCCGGAGGCGTAGCACTGCTTATGCTCATTTACGGAGGTGTCGTCTATATCTCGTCTACCGGCGACCAACAGAAGATGGAATCGGGCAAGAGGATTGTGACTTGGACGATATTCGGGCTCATAATAATTCTGGTTTCCTTCTCAATCTTACTGGAAGTGGAAGAAATATTTGTAAACTAAAAAGAATGGATAAAAAAGTATATATCATCGTTTTAAATTGGAATGGAAAAGAAGACACTTTGGATTGCTTGCAATCGTTGCGCTCTACCGACTATGGCAACTACAAGGTGACTCTGGTTGATAATGGCTCGGAAGATGACTCGGTAGTGGCAGTTAAAGAGCAATTTCCCGAAGTGGAGGTCGTAGAAACGGGTAAGAATTTGGGTTTTGCGGGAGGCAATAATGTTGGCATAGAATATGCGATAAAAGCTGGTGCTGATTATGTTTTTCTGATTAATAATGACACAACCGTGCACCCCGACTATTTGAAAGAGCTGGTGCTCGTGGCGGAGTCGGATGCGAAGATCGGTGCTGTCGGTTCCAAAATATATTATCACGGCGAGCCGGAGCGGATCTGGTTCGCGGGAGGAACAATTAATTGGCTTAAGAATAAAGGCGAGCATATCGGGCTGGATGAAATCGACACGGGCCAATTCGATGAGATTAGAGAGGTCGGTTATTTGACCGGTTGCGCACTTTTGGTGAAGAGGGAAGTGGTTGAGAAGGTCGGAGTCTTGGAAGACGATTATTTTCTCTATTACGAAGATGCCGACTATTCGCTCCGCATCCAAAACGCAGGATACAAGACTGTGTATGCTCCCAAGTCGAAGATTTATCACAAGGTATCAAGATCGACGAAGCCGGGGTCCGCGTCGTATGTCTATTACCACGTGCGTAACGGACTGGTGAACGCGCGCAGGAATGGAAATCTTTTTGTGAAAATTGCCATCTATATTTTTGCGATATTGTTATCTTTTAAACAGTTGGTAAAAATTATTTTCTTTCCGAAAAAGAGAGACTGGGCTTTCGCGGTTCTGCGAGGAGAGAAAGACTTTTTGCGGGGGAAAATGGGTAAGGCTTGAAAGTGTAAAAGTCACATTTAAATGATCATACCCCCTACTAAAACTCCGGGGGTATCTGTTAGGCAATCTACGCCCGCCACTTGAACAAGAGTTACCGATTAGAATCTACTCGTTGTGGGTCTGAATACTTGCTGTAACTTCGTATTTGTTGTCCATGGTATATTACTTTCTCTGTCTGTCATTCCGGACTTGATCCGGAATCTTCGTTATATATCGTTAATGCTGTACGATATACTGCTTATGTGTAATATAAAGAAGATACTGAAACAAGTTCAGGATGACACAGTCTCGGGACTATGTTGATGTAAGGAAATGATGATCGGAGATCATAGTCTTATCCTTATGAGAGAGCTATCACTCTAAACGCACTCACCGGCAGAACCGGTGGTTTTTTGCTTGTAAAAAATAGAGCAATCACTTCCGGGAGAAGTGGTTGCTTTTATTGCTTTAAGAAAACCACCGACGAAGTCGGTCGTCCACGGTTTCCGATTGCGGACGAAGTCAGTTTGTATTTTAAAATAATGGCACAGATAGATATATTTCAAGATGCAAGCGATAATGTTG
>JAQVBZ010000046.1 GCA_028690055.1 Minisyncoccota bacterium
CATAACATTTAATAGGAGCGACAAGATAGGTATTAAGGCACAACGCTTCCGTGCCGCCATAACTCAGTTGGTAGAGTGGCTGGCTGTTAACCAGCATGCCACAGGTTCGAGTCCTGTTGGCGGCGTTTCCCTTTTTCTGTTGTTATATATATCAAAATTCTATGTGTGCGATCTTAAACGGATGACAACAAAAATTGAGGTCTTACTTTTCTAAGGGGTATTCTCGTAGAGAATGTTTTCATAGAAGGTGGTGGCTCCTGTCGGTCGAGATCCTTCGGGTCTGAGGTAATGGGATTTCTCAACCTCTTGTGGACTGTATATGGACCTTACAAATAGTCCATTATCTCATCCATCAATTTTTGTGTAATTTTTCCCTCAAAGATTTCTCTTCGTTTCTTAAAGGAAAGAAATGGTCCTTTTTCATTGACATCTGCCTCTGAAAAATAGAGATTTTCAAATGCATTTTTCAATTTTCGATTAATTAGTTGGGGGAATATTTCCTGTAAGATGTTGATATTGCCCAAGCAAAGGTTTCCAAATTCTTGGATATCAATTTCCTCTTTAATATTTGCTATTATTTCGTTAGTCTTTTGTTCATCCTCAAAAAAAGCATCATAGGCTTTTTGTAACTTTTTTTGCATCGGATCTCCCAATGCATACATTTCCAGTTCATCGAACTTATTGTCAGAATTTGTATCCGAAAATTGGAAAATAAATTGGTTATTGTGGCCATATCTTCTTATTGTGGCGAGAAAGAGTCCTCTCACCTCTTTGTCTTCCGTTAATGGTTTAAGTATTTCAAATAAACGCATTTTAGGGTCTATGTTCCGATTGATCCATTGTGCTATCTCATGTCCCCCGTCTATCTCGTCAAGGCTTGAGTAAAATCTTTGAAAATTCAATTCCTCGTGAATTATTGCAGATATTCTTTTAGAAAAGAGAGTTATTTTGATTGCAATTTTATCTTCATGTCTTTTTAGATAATACTGAAATACACCTAAAATAATCCCGAAAGATGTAATTATCTCAAAAAAATATGTATTCGGGGAATAATTTGCCGATCCACCAAAACTCCCTATTAGGTATGAAATACCGAACACTCCCAACCATATTAAAAATACCGGAAATGTCTCATATACGGTATTTATTACAAATTGCTTGATGACGATCACAAAAGATTTTACTGAAACGAATTTGGAAAATTTTTGTAGTGTTTTTAATAAGTTCAATTTGTTCCAATTCCATGAATTGCTGTACCATCTATTTTTCTTGGATTTATCTGTTAAAAGAAATACCCACTGAATTTTTAAGACACATATTGAGATTCCTGCTGCAATTAAAAAATATATAATAGGTACACCTGAAAGAAATTGCCAAAAAAACACGCATACTAAAATATTGGCGAGGCCGAAGCTAAAAAATTCAAAACATCGCAACATCTTTAAGATAAAATCCATAAACCTGATCGATGGTAATTTTACTGCGGCTCTATAAATACTCACTGTAGCATGGATTTGAACCAAACTGGTCTGTAACGAAACGTATCTTTGCCGTGAGCGATATTTTTGGGTGAGTTCTGTTGAGCATCTCAATCCAGTTAAAGAAGTGTTCAATGACGCTGTAAATTTCGATTTCTTGCTCCTGCTCCTCTTTCCCAGGAAGACCCCTATCTCATGCAGGAGTTGTTCACAAGGACTTGATCTCGCAGGGATCTCTGGTATTTGGAACGAGACAAAGATTCATCTTCCCTTTTAAGGTAAAAATCGTTAAAATCGTGCTCTAGTAAAAGCGATGGACTTTTCTACTGAATTAATTACTATAACATTATGAGATTACCCCCACTGATAATCCGAAGTCTAGCAGGAATGATCTGTGGTGATGACAATCAATTTCCTGAGTTTCCGTACCGCACAGGAAGTGCATTGACAGACTTTTTCACAGATTTGGGTCTTGATTATCAGCATTGCAATGAATCACGTAATGGCTGGACAAAGGACGTACTCCTTGAATTGAACGAAGACGAGAGTGTTGATCCAGAAGGACATGGCTTGCCATCTGCTGAGATCGTACGGGTTGTAGAAGAATTGTTAGATCCGGTTTACTATCAGTCGTTGCCATATCCCTCTGCAAAAATCGTCGATCATCGTGCAGCTGTTGAGCGAGTAAACAAGTTATTAAAGTCGCAGAATCTTGAAGTATCTAAAGATAAGTCTACTGGAAAAATGCATCTTCAGAAAGCGAACTGCTCTTTTATTTCTACAGCTGTCTCTCTCCCAAAAATTCAAGAAACCATTACGTTTTGTCCCGCAGTTTTCGAGATACCCGATCGTCCAGTTGACCGTAATCTTGTTTCGGTAATGATGCCGTTTGAGGCATCTTTCGACACCGTGTACGAGACGATTCAATCAGCATGTACACAAGCAAATCTCTACTGTGAGCGTGCAGATAATATTTGGAAGAGTAGTACAGTCATTCAAGACATTTTTGAATTGATCTTTTGTTCATCTATTGTTGTTGCTGACTTAAGTGGGAAGAATCCTAACGTCTTTTATGAAGCGGGAATTGCGCACACATTGGGGAAACCAGTTGTGCCTATCACTCAAAACGACAGTGATATCCCATTTGATATCAATCACCATCGATATTTTAGGTATTCAAAAAACGGAGATGGGTTAGCGGAATTGAAGGATAAACTTGCTGAAAGACTGTCCTACCTAAGCGAATCTCAGAATAATGTTTGAATCCTCCATTTTTGTTAAATGATTGGTGATATCCGCTCTTGAGGTTCTTGGGGTGCCCCGTGAGAGAAAAATCAGCCTTTTGGATCAGAACCGCCCCTAATTTTTGTGGGTCTGTTCGATCGACATCACAGCGGGGAACGGAAGAACAATTCGACATCACAGCGGGGAACGGAAGAACAATTCGACATCACAGCGGGGAACGGAAGAACAATATATCCCGCCTGCAAGGCGATGTATGGTGAGTAAGTCCTTCCCGAAAAGTATGAGGCCACCGTAAGGTGGGTGGGACGAAGTAGGGAAGGGTTCACCGCCTCTTTTATGGATAATTGAGATAGTCGTCTCCAATCACGAATAACGAAAACTCTTTCACAACCGATTGGCCTCCCCTGCCGGCGCAATCTTCATCATCTTCTCATCCCCAGGTACGCTCGGGAGGCGAGCAAAACCCGTATGGTGGTACAGCGAGAGGAGAAATGCATCTTCGTCTCCTGGCTCGAAGAAGTGCTCCCCCTCCTCAGGGAGCGGTTCGGCGTGGCGCGGATCGGGATCTTCGGGTCATTTGCCCGCGGTGAAGATCGTCCGGAGAGCGACGTCGATATTCTGGTCGAGTTTGCGCCGGGAGAGACGACGTTCCGAAACTTCATGGGGCTCGCGCTCTATCTTGAGGGCTTCTTCGGGCGTCGGGTGGATCTCGTCACCGAAGGGGGGCTCGACCGGTACCTCAGGCCCCATGTCGAACGGGAGGTCGTCTGGTGTGAGGCGTGATGATCTTTTTCTCAGGCACATCCTCGACGAGATCGTATTTCTCCCCCCCTCTCAGCAACCTTTTTTTCCGGCGGCGTCCGACCCTCTGGAGATGACAGGGGTCAGGCGATGAGATGCGTCACGCTCAACGGCAACACCTTCTACAACGGCGACTGCATCGCCGGCGCAGC
>JAQVBZ010000047.1 GCA_028690055.1 Minisyncoccota bacterium
GAGGCCCGGAAAGGAAGTCTGCTAGACTTTTCTGGCCATCCAAAGTGTCCATCCTCCAGCCCATAGGCTCAAAGATATAACTTAATTTCTTTTTAGCTTTTTTAGCCATGGATGCATAATCAACTATTATCCACGGGGGGAGTTGAGTGTTTTCGTCTATGGCTACATATTTTGTATCCCGGAGTATATTACCATTCACAGTAGATCCAAGAAAGCCCTTTCGGATAGAAGTATCCAGAACAAAAGGCTTGGAGCCGGCTGCAAATCCTGTTCCCAGAAAGTCATTGGACCATTCTGCTGCTACCCTTCTAGGGTATCCGGGTTCATAGTTTTTTAACTCTTTATTCAAGGAAGATGGAATGGCAACATCCATTAATGGAATTTCTCCATTTTCGATTTGCTTGAGCTTTTTACTGAATTTACTTCGGATTGTTCGAAATGGAACTCCGTTCAAGGCGTCATAAATAAGTTCTTTTTGGAGTCCTCTGGAAAAGCGTGGAGAATCAGATTTGATGGCATCAAAGCCCTTGATTTCCATACTAGATTCATCTGAATCATCCATCTTTTTCCCATCGGCCCAGGCTAGTTTAAGGGCGTATCTGGTTTTCTTTGCAAAGATTCCACGCTTGGCGATCTTTTCAAAATCTACCGCCATATGGGCGTGTTCTTCCTTTATATTATACTTCCGGAAGTGCATGGGGAAAAAGTCATTCAATTTTTTAACGGCCTCGTTTCCAATATCTATCATTTCATCCAATGATTCAGCGTTGGTGGTAAAGCCTACAGAATCCGTATGCCCGAAAACCCTATGATATCCCATATTTTTGATTTCGTATTCTACTGCATCAATCACTCCTCTGGTCATGTATGTAACCGAATTTGCGATATCCAGATTGAAAAATGGGGATGTTACCAAACCAGTATGCCCATATACGGTATTGATACCAACTTTATAGGCATTTCTTTGATTATCCATTATTTTCCATTCTGGAGACTTATATAGATATTGACTCCGGAGTTCTCCACATTCGGCCTTTTTTTGGAAGAGTTCTTCTATTACCTGGACGAATCGACCTTTCTTTTCATCATGCTGCATGAAGCAGACACCATTAATGTTTATACATCCTTTCTTTTCTTCAGGAAGAATGGTTTCGAAACTCATATTCCCAGACATCATGGACATGGGATAAGCCGAAGTCAGATCTATAAACAGAACATCTTCGTGAAGCCCTTTTTCCGGATCTCTCGGAGCTGCTCCGAGAAGGAGTCCCACATTTTCTGGTTTAAAGGACGGAAAGATGAATTCTGGCATCTTTCTTCGCATATAATGTTCCATAGATTTTCCGGCGTAAAGGGTATCAGCAAGATTACATCCGAAAACTTTATGAAACTCAATATGAGCGTTTGTTATTCCTTTGGCTTCATCCCAGTCTACCATCCGTTTTACATCCCAGTAATTATATTCCAGGACTTCATCCGGATCTTGTTCCCAGGCTTGCTTGAGATAAGCCGAAGAAAAACCTTTCCGTTTATATTTGTGTACCTTCATTTCACGTTCGAGTACGTCATCCAAAGTGTTAGAATCATAACTCCGACGTTCTAGGTGGAGATATCCTCCCAGAAGATCGAATTGAGCAACTCCAACAATTTTGGCTTCATCCCAATTGTTGACCCGGACTTGATGAAGGGGGCTCAAATCTTCTATATTAACCCCAATCTTTCCGGCTCGATTGATGATATATGGATTATCATATCCAGAGGCCCTGCGACCTCCAATTTCAAATCCTCCCGAAGAGTTGAATCCTATCCAGATATCGGGCCGGATTTCGGCCACATACTGGGTAAAATTCCGAAACATTTCTTTTTCGGTTTTGAATACCCGTAATTCTCGGTGTCTGGTCTTGAAAGATATTAATTCTGGATGATTGCAAAATTGGATCACCCGTCTGGATATACTATCATAGATTCCTATAATTATTACTGGTTCTTTAGCAGCCCGGATAGAATCATTGTTTATCATTCCTCCATCAGAAGCCGTTTCTATATCAAGATACATCCGGATTGGAATCGTAGTTTCGACATTCTGGATACAATCTATCCAATAACGAGAAACATATGGAGTCTTTGCATCATAATGTATTTCTCCTCGTTTTTCCCGGACATCTCCTGCAGCTTTGCAGAGAATTTTGCTTACGGTTCTTCCATCGACAGCCTTGATTTTCGAAGTTTTTGATGGGGCATAAAAATATGGGATAAGGGAAAAGTCCTTTATGGGTTTTTTACCTCCCCAGGGAAATATCATCACCCCTGATTTTCCATTTTCCATTATATGCTCGATTTGCATAGCGTTCGCTCCTTATCAAAAATCAATAAAGAAGAGGGGGAAGCCGGGATTATACCGGCTGGCCTGCAAGCTGTTTGTTTACCCGGTCCATCACGAAATTATGAAGCTTGGCAAAAGTCGGCCATTCGATGACTTCATAACAGTGCTTTCCGAGCATTTTCTCGAATACCGCATAATGGATTTTTTGTCCATTTTCGACCTTGGTGTACAGTTTTACCACATTTTGTATGTCATAAGGCAAATTTTTCTCGGATCTGATTTCTCTGGTCTTGGCGTCGGAATCATCATTCCTTCTGCAGGAGTGAATTACATTCACTCCTTTTGTCCTCAAGAAATTCAGGGCTTTAACCAGTTGCCGATGATCAGCCTTGATATCACTCCATTCTATATCTCCAGACTGAGAAAGTTCAACCACGGATTTTTTGGCTAGGGCCGCCTGGGTCTGTTTCCCATCAAGCTGGATTTCATCCCAGATCTCAGACATGGATTCCACGGCTATAACCAGACCATCCGGGAAGCCATTGCTGTTAACCACGGTTCCGAGTTCGTCCACAAAGTTCAAACAATTCTGGATAGTGGCTCTGGCATCCATTCTGGATTCCAATGTTCCGGTTTCAGGATTGATCTTCTGTGTCATCTCCAGAGGTTCCATTATTTCTATTGGATTACTCGCACCCCGGAATTCCAGATCTCTGGTATCTACGGCCCGGATTTCTGTATCAATGATGGCTACCGGGAAAAGTTCGGAGGCCGAATTGATCAGGAAGGTTTTTCCATCTCCGGTATCTGCATAAACCAGCCAGGACATTCCCTTAGCAATGGTCCTTTTTGTAAACCATTTTTGCAGGATTTCGAAACCTTTTTGATTGGTTTTTGGTCTTGTGATTTTTCCGGCTTTTACATTCTTCTCAGTGGTTGGATCTTCAGAGAGGGCAGACCAGTCAATTGATTTTGGTTTTTCTGCCATTATTCTACCACCGCATAAACGACACCATTTCCGTCGTTCTGTTCCAGGATGCTTCCATCTTCGATCAAGATTTCAAGAGCTGTCGGAATTGAATCTAGATCAAATCCGTTAGCCTGGGCCTGGGTGTTCAGTTCTTCCCTGGTAATATTTCCATCGTTGACAATTACCACCCTCAAGATCATCATTGGGGTAGCTGTTTTCAACTCGCCTGCTGGCTTAGGGCTGGCTGCTTGATGAGGGGACTTTGGAGAAGGTTTGGAAACGGGCTTTTCCTCTTCTTCCTCGGATTCTTTTTCGGTCTTGGGGACAGGAGTATCCTTCCAGCTTCCTGTGTTTTCTGGCTCAA
>JAQVBZ010000048.1 GCA_028690055.1 Minisyncoccota bacterium
CGCGGAGCAAATATTGATATTGATGCCCGTGGAAAGATAATTTAAAAAGATAATTTTGAATGAAACATATGAAAAAAGAAAATATCGTGAAATTTATAAAAATGAAAAAGCGGGACGATGTTGCTGTCTTGATCATTGCTGCAGTAGTCATTGCGGCCTCGGGCTATCTTGTTTTGGGCAATAAATCTTCTGAAACTGGAAGCGAGGTCGGGGCGGAGAATATTGTAGCAGTTGAAATGCTGGACATACGATCGCAGTCTTTGGGCAGTGAAATTTCCGTCTCTGGGACTGTAAAAGCCTCAGAGGAAGTGGCGGTTTCTTCAAAAACCTCAGGAAGATTGACGGAAAAGTGTGTCCGGGAAGGCGATACGGTTTTGGCGGGGCAGGAGATATTGAAACTGGAGCAAGACCAAGCGCTTTTAGTTTCTTACAATAACGCCAAAAATAATTTAGTTAATACGATTGCGACCACGAATCAGGATATTCATAGTTCTGAACTTGCAGTCAATACTGCTGAAATATATCTTTCTAATCTTGGGTATAATATGACGGAAAGCGTGAGGAGTGCTGAGCTGGGCGTGGAGTCAGCAGAAATCGCACTTTTAAAAGCTGGAAATTCTCTTGAAAATTCTTCGGTGGGTAGCGATGAAGCGATAGATGACGCTTATGAGAATGCAAAAAATTCGATGAAATCAGGATTCGACAGTTCCAGGGCAGCTTTGACTTCGGTAGGGAATGTTCTTGGAGAGTATCCGGGAAGTGATAGTGCTAATGATTCTTATCAGGATCTTTTAGGAGCAAGAAATAGCCAATCTTTTTATAACGCCAAAGATTCTTTCTTTGCGGCCAGAGAAAAATATTACGAAGAAGTTAATAAATTTGAAAGTTTGGACAGAAATGTTTCTCATGAAGAAATTGATGTTGAAATATTGAAGGTGCGGGAAGTTTTTAATCTTACAAAAATAGCCTTGAGCGATTGCCGTTCGGTCCTTGATTACACTATCACCAGCGATCGTTTCAGTTATAGCAGTCTCATGTCTTTAAAAAATGGAATTGATCAGAATATGTCAGCTATGAATTCTTCTGTCAGTGCTTTGGATGGAAGGGCTCAAGCAATTTCTAGCGCCAAGATCGCCGAAAAAACTTCCGGTGATGGTGCGAGTAATGCTTATAGTGCTGCGGAGAAAGCCTTAGAGTCCGCCCGACAGTCACTCGCGCTTGCACAGAGTCAGCAGAAAACGCAGGTGGATGCGGCACAGAGAGCGCTTGCCGGCGCGAGATCTAATTTTGAGAGTGTTAAAAAAGCGGCGAAATTTCAGATAGAGGCGGCACAGGGTCAAGTTGATGCCGTGAAAGCGCAACTCGATTATTCTATCATCACTTCTCCTATAGACGGAATCGTGAATGAAATCAATTTTAATCAAGGGGAGATGGTCTCTTCTGGCATGACGATGGCGAGTATCGTCAATACAAGCGGGATGGAAGTCGAGGTCGCTGTCAGCGAATATGAAATCGGTAAGTTGAAACTTGGAGAAGAGGTTGCGATCAAATCTTCTCTTTATCCGGAGGAGGTGTTTGTCGGGAAGATTTATTATATAAGTTCGGTGGCTGATGAGAGTAGTAAAAAATTTCCAGTGAAGGTTCAGATCATAAATGTGGACGATAGAATAAAATCTGGAATGGCAGTTAATTTGGTTTTTTCTGTCGACGGTCAGGATGATATCATTACTGTTCCGAAGACGGCTGTTTTTGAGGAGGGTGGAGCTCACAAGATTTATACAGTCGATGGGAAAAATCTGGTGACTATTAAAAATATAGAAATCGAGGAATTCGATAGCGAGAATTATCTGGTGCGAGGCGAAATCGGAGATGGAGATAAGATAATTGTCAATGGGAATTATGATTTTGTTGATGGTGATGAAGTCGTCCGGAAGTAACGGATTTTTAGACAAATTAAGGAATAAAATATTATGAATCTTTCAAGTTTTTCAGTCAGGAAGCCTGTTACTATCCTGATGGCGACTATAATGGTTTTTATTTTCGGATTATTATCGCTGACTCGTTTAGGGCTGGATCTGATGCCGGATATGGATTTTCCTACTCTTTCGGTAATTACTTCTTATAAAGGCGCTTCTCCAGAAGATGTGGAGAATACAGTGACGGAACTTCTCGAAGGACAGATATCTTCGGTTGAAAATGTTAAGTCGGTGAACTCCACTTCTTCGGAGGGGGTATCGATGATCACGGTTGAGTTTAATAGCGGTACTGATGTCGATATTGCTGCGCAGGATATACGCAGTGCGCTAGAATTCGTGCGAGATTATCTTCCATCAGGTGCAGACAGCCCGGTCGTTATGAAAACAGATATCGGGGCTATGCCAGTCGTGGGATATGGCGTTACTTCGGACTCGATGAATTCTATGGAACTTAAGACATTTCTAGAGAACAATATCGAGGATCAGTTGGGGCGGTTGGACGGTGTGGCTTCGGTGATTTTTCAGGGAGCACAGGAAAGAGAAATTATGGTGGAACTCAGTAGAGAGAAACTGGAATTGTACGGTCTTTCCCAAACACAAGTTGCTGTCGCGCTTCAAGCTGAGAATGTAAATTATTCTGGAGGTTCGATAGATCAAGGGCTGGAAAGTCTTTCTTTGCGCACGATGGGCGAATTTAAAAATCTAGCTGAGATTGAAAATACGATTGTTGATGTTCGGGACGGGGTTTCTATCCATGTTAAAGATGTTGCTACCGTTGAGGATACTATTAAAGAGACTAGCAGCTACTGTAGGACTAATCAAAAGGAGAGCGTTCTCATGTTCGTGAGCAAGAACTCTGACGCCAATACGCTAGAAGTGGCGGTTGAGGTCAAGGAAAAAATTGCCGAGCTTGAGGAACAATATGCGGGTAAGATTGAATTTGCGATGGTAATGGATCAGAGCACAATCATTGAAAATTCCGTTAATTCGGTGAAAGATAGCGGTATTTTGGGGGGCATATTGGCGATTGTCATCGTCTATCTTTTTCTGCGCAGTTGGCGGCCTACGCTTGCTATCGGGCTGGCAATCCCTTTTTCTTTAGTAGCGACTTTTATTCCTCTTTACCTCGTGGGATATAGTTTGAATATTATGACTTTGGGAGGTTTGGTGCTTGGAATCGGAATGTTTGTCGATAATGCCGTGGTGGTTATCGAAAATATTTTTAGGCATATGGAAGAAAAAGATGTAAGTAAGAAGAAAGCGGCGGTGGATGGAGCAAATGAGGTTGGTTTGGCGATTCTGGCGAGTACGCTGACGACTGTTGTAATCTTTCTGCCGATGGCTTTTGTCGAGGGGACGGTCGGAGAGATGACCAAAAGTATGTCATTGACTGTGGTATTCGCTCTGTTTTGTTCTCTTATTGTGGCTGTTACTTTGATTCCTATGTTGGCGTCTAAGATATTTAAAAAAGAGAACGCCGAGAAATGTAGCGGTGAAGCTACTGGAAAAGGTTTTATG
>JAQVBZ010000028.1 GCA_028690055.1 Minisyncoccota bacterium
TTCAAGAATATATTGAAACCCAAGAAGGATTGGAGATAAAGCAAGGCGAAATCGAAGTAACAGGGTAGAGCACTTAAGTGCTCATACTAGGAAATCTATCGGCTTTTAGCCGATAGTAGTTTAATTGTTTGATTTGCCAGTCGGTAAAATCTTCGTTAATTTCAATTCTGAAAGTTATAGAATGGGTATCACTTAATTCGGTAATGGCATAGGTATATACATCCTCTTCAGAGTCGAGTAGCCCAATACAGTATATAGCAATAAAATTGTGCTTACCTCTAACCGCTTCTCTGATTTTATTTCTATAGAATAGACCGGCACCGTCAAAAAAAACTACTAAGAACTTATCTTTCGCATATTCAGCGCCTTTTCTTATTTTTAGATTAATGGCGTCTATAACTCTTTGCTCCCCCTTTGGTAATTTTTTTCCTTTCGGTATATCTAGGGCAGATACGTGTTCCGTTCTTATTTGTTGTCCGGTTAGTTTATCAATGATAATTCCGTCCCCCTCTTTGTCTTCTGCAAAAGTGATATCATCGTCATGCAATTCACGAAACACAACGCAAAGTAACCAATTTGCCCATGCCTCTCTTGGTCTTAATGAAAAATTAGAAATATCGCGTCCATTGTGAAGATATTTCAACTCTTTTACCATTGGTTCTAGGTCCTTTAGCGCTATTCTAAAATCTTTGATTTGATGTCTGCTTTTGTGTATTTTTTTTGCCATAAAATTGACAAGCTTTAAATTTATAGCGCATTCTCTGTTCTCTCTCTATCATCTAATCCAAGTTCCCCCAGCAATTCTTCTAAAACTTCTCCCGACAATTTCTTATAGTGTCCTTCGGGCATATCGTTCAGCCGGATATTCATAATTCTTATCCGATTGAGGTCGATAACATCATAGCCGAGTGCCAGGCACATACGGCGGATTTGGCGGTTTTTTCCTTCGGTAAGGATAATCGAAAAAACACGATCATTAATCATCTTTATCTCGCACGGCTTGGTCATAAAGCCGCCGTCCAGCGTGATTCCTTGGCGGAGCTGTCTGAGGTCGTTGTCTTGCATTTCGCGGTTCACCTCGACCTCGTATTCCTTCTCATGGTAATTGTGCGGATTCAATAGCTTGTCGGTGATGCGGCCGTCGTTAGAGAGCAGGAGAAGACCGCGCGAATGCTTATCCAGCCTGCCCACTGGAAAATATCCAAAATCCAATTTCAAAATATCCTTGATCTCCTTTTCGCCTTTCTGCGGGCAGTTGGTCACGATACCGGCAGGTTTATTGTATGCGATATAAAAAAGTTCTTTTAAATTATCTGCCACGTTCACCTTGTCATCCTCGCTCACCATCTCTCCCAGTTTCACTTGCGTGCCGTTTATCTGTACTTTTCCTTCCTCAATCAGTTTGTCCGCTTCTCTCCGGCTGCAAATCCCCTTCTCGGCTAAATACTTGTTGATGCGTATCGGATATTCCATCTTATGTTGTTTTATTACTTACAGTTACAGGATATACTATGCCGGTGATTATGTCTAATCTGCAATAGGGCAGATGACGATAATTGTTTTGCCGTGTTGAGACAGAAAAAACAAATAATAGACCTTTACTGTTAACATACTGATAAGCCCGCTTATTCTGATAATCTACTTCCTCTTTTTTTCGCCCAAAGCCGCTATTTTTAATAGCTCCTCTGTAATCTGTCCTCCTTCGGATCCGGAAACTGGAAGAAGATTCGCTATTCCTCCTAACAAACTCAATATCCCTATCATTAGCAGAGTTGCTTCGGACAGTTTCATCCATGTCAGGTCGGCCTCGATGGCTGGAAGGCTTATTCCATATAAGCTCGACAAGGAACCGAGATTGAAACTGGATATGAGCTGATATAGGGCTGTCATCGATTGGATTATTTGGAAAAATCCCATTACAAGGAATCGCATCGCCATTACCGTAATGAAGAATGCAAATATAATTGACGTAAGTATCTCTTGCCCCTTTGCTATACCGCAGAGAAAAAGAACAAACATGCCGTACAAGATCTGAGCGATAGGTCCTGAGGCAAAAAATATTATCTTTTGCCAGAAGCTGAGTGTACTCTTTTCTTTAAGGCAAAGTACAAAGTTTTCTCTATCCTCGAATTCGTTCTCAATATCCCTTTTGAGCAGTCGAGCCGCTATTTTTATTCCTGTTTGTTTTATTATTCGGGAGCCTTGGTGGATAATCCATAAGAGTGCTTCGGCTATGGATAACGTTATAGCTACCAATATTGCTATGGCTATAATTTTGCTTAAATACGATACTACTGCGAGTAAATATAGTATTATCGTTATCATTTATTTCCTCCTATTTTTATCTGTAGCGGCTTTGCTTTCCGCTTAAAACCTGGTGCTATTATGGTGTTTTTTGATAATTGTCAATACCTGCTCGAAGTAAAAACAGGAGCCGGCATTTGCTGACTCCTGTTTACCATTCCTTAAAGACTCATCACGTCTGCTCCTGTTCTATAGAGATTGAGTTCTCCTTGATTTATAGTGTAAATGGCTTCGTCCGATCCTCCGTGAGTGAGGAATTGTTGAGCGGTCATATTGATCCAGTGTTTGGTTTGATCACCGTTGACTTCCCAGACTTTGTCGTTCGCCCCGGGGGTTCCGTTGGGGCCGGTGTTGACTCTTACCCATCCGGAGAGAGAATACGGCTCCAGTGATTCTACCTGCTTCAAGTTTTCCCATTTGAGGTGCTTGTAATAGTTGAAGATATCGAGGCTGACAATATGTCGGATATAGATTTTATCTCCCACAATCTTAACTATATAGACTGCAAACGGAATGGCAGAATTCTGACACTGAATGATATCGCCATCGACGATGCCCACCGGTATGGCGACACTTGATTTCTTTACGGTAACAGTATAGGCCTGTTTTGCTCCCGTTGCGGAAGTTACGGTGTAAGTCTTGGGTGTTGTGAAATTTTGCGCTACCTCGCTATTCGGACTGACTGTTGCTCCCGTAGAAACCCTGATGGTTGGAACCAGGGCGGTAACATTGGTGTTTGTAGGAACAGTTATGGTAATTTTGTGAGCGGTTTTATCAATGACTCCGAATACATCAGGCGACAGATCCTTGAAGGCAAAAGTAAGTATAGCGTTCTCTGTATTTACTATATCTTCTCCACCGCCGACTACCACGGTTCTGATCACGGTAGCGGTATTACCGGCTTTATCGGTGGCGGTGTAAGTGATGATGTAGGTGCCTGCGATGTCGGTTTTTACCGATCCCTTAGTGCCTATACCGACCGGTCCGTCAATATTGTCCTCGGCCGTTACACCAAGTTCGTTATATGGGACTCCTAATGCCAGGTTGATAGTGGCATCGCCTTTCAAAGTAACAGTTGGCGGGTTCTTATCAATGTTGGTCACCGTTGCGACTGCAGAACCGATATTTCCATCGCTGTCCTTAAATGTAAAGGTAAAAGTTCCATTCTGTGTGAAGGTATGAGTGTATCCTCCTGCGCTGGTAACAGTCACGGTTTCACTCGGTACCATTGTTGCTACTACGCTGTTGCTGCTCGGTCCTGTAATATTGTAAGTTATGGAAGCTACAGGAGAACTGCCGGCAGATGCTGTTGCATCAGCTGTTACGATATAGGCTTGGATGCTACCGTCCTCCGCCGTCACTATGTAGGTCCGCGGGCTGGTAAAATCTTTAGCTGTTCCCGAGCCGGGACTGACTGATGCTCTGACAGAAAGATAGATATCGGGTTCAAGCGCAGTAACATTGGTGCCGGCAGGAAGATTGACCGTGATGGTGTGCTCGTTTTCATTTATGATTCCGGTTTTGTTTCCGAGAATGAATGTGGTAATCTTCTTTTCTGAGCTTGCACCCACCGAGGCTACGGTTACTGTCACTACGTAAGATTGAGTACTGCCGTCTTCTGCTGTTACGGTGTAAATCACCGGACCGGAAAAATTCTTTGCTGTGCCCGAATAGGGGCTTACGGTTGCGCCACTCGATATAGAAATGGTCGGGGCGAGAGAAGTGACGCTGGTACCGGCGGGAAGGTTTACCGTTATAGTCCGGCTGATATTGTTAATCGTGCCCGCCACTCCTTTCAGGGCGAATGTATTTATATTTTTTGCAGAGCTTAAGATGGGAGATGTTTCAACCGTTACAATCACCCTATAAGTCTGGGTACTTCCGTCTTCCGCAGTTACAGTGTAAATTACCGGACTGGAAAAGTTTTTCGCTGTCCCTGAGGTCGGACTGATGGTCGCTCCGGCCGAAACTGCAATAGTAGGGGCGATAGATGTCACGCTGGTACCGGCAGGAAGAGTTATTGCGATAGTGTGAGTGGTATTATTGATAGCTCCAGATACTCCACTCAGTTTGAATGAAATGATATTTTTTACAGAGCTCAGTTCTGCAGTTTCAACCGTTACAATCACCCTATAAGCCTGGGTACTTCCGTCTTCCGCAGTTACAGTGTAAGTTACCGGACTGGAAAAGTTTTTCGCTGTCCCTGAGGTCGGACTGATGGTTGCTTTGGCAGAAATGGAAATAGTCGGAGTAAGCGAAGTTACGCTGGTGCCGGCAGAAAAAGTTACTGCGATAGTATGGTTAATCTCGTCTATAATCCCCGTTTCCCCTTTGAGAACGAATGAAGTGATTTTTTTTTCGGAGCTATCGGCTATCGCCACAGTCACTATCACACTATAGGTCTGAGTGCTTCCGTCTTCTGCGGTTACGAGGTAGGTTACCGGACTGGAAAAATTTCTTGCCGTCCCTGAGGTCGGGCTCACTTTCGCGCCGCTAGATACGGAAATCGTAGGGACGAGAGAGGTCACACCGGTGCCGGCAGGAAGCGTTACTGCGACAGTATGATTGGTATTATTGATAGTTCCCGATACTCCACTCAGCTTGAATGAAATGATTTTCTTTTCGGAGCTCATTTCCTCTTCTTCCAGTGTCGTCTGCACGGTGAAATCCTTTGAAGTCCCATCCTCCGCAGTTACGGTGTAAGTCACCGGATTGGTTAAATTCTGAGTTGAACCCGAGGCCGGAGTTACTGTCGCCCCGGGGGAAACCGCGATAGTCGGAGTAACGGAGGTCAAGTCTGTGCCGGCCGGAAGAGTTAAAGTGATGATTCCGGTATTGTTATTAACAGTTGCTGTTACTCCGCCGACTGTGAACGTGGAAATGTCTTTTGCAGAGCTACCCCCGCTCATTATACCGGATGCTATCATTTGATAGCCACGCATTGCGTCCGCTCGACCGAAACCGTAAATATAATCAAAGCCGCTTGTCCCGCAATCTACTGCCGAGGCTAATATGGCGTCTTGTATCTGTTTCCCTGTCATATTCGGGAACGCCCCCCAGAGTTGCGCTACTACCGCCGCGATTGCCGGAGCTGCCGCACTGGTCCCCGCAAAAGGAGAAGGGAACCCCCCCGCACCGGTCACTTCAACATTATCCAATCCGGCTATGTCCGGCTTAGTTCTCAATTCGCCGTTGATAGTTGAAGGTCCGCGTGAAGACCAATATTCGGCCGTACTCCAACCGGAAATTTCAGCATCAATGGCTCCGACCGCCAGTACGCCTTTGGTGTTGGGGTGTCCATATATGGAATCTGCCGGTACTACATTGGTGGGCAACGTCTCGTAAGACCATACATACAATTCTACAATCTTTGCAGCTGATGCATTATAATTTTCCACTACGATTTTAACCGTTAAGTTGCGTCCGGTGTTATTCGTATAATCTAACCACTCATACGGATCATCATTTCCGTTTTGTGTATCGGTACTTTCTGCCAGTCTTTGCCCGCTTGAACTGTCATATATGACCAGATCATAATCGTTGGCAGATGCTCCCCATTTATCATTCCACTGCAGTGCAACATAAACATCTTCCTTGTCCCACAATGTGGCATACATAGGCTTTGAGTGCTGACCGTTACCGTTATCGGAATAAGTACTTTGGTGGTGGCTATCTGCTTCATTGCCTGCGGCAGAAACGAAAACTATGCCTTTTGAAGCCATAACAGAAGTCATTTTAGCGTCTATCGGCCCATCTTCAAAAAACGGCTCGTTATCAAATCCTACATCATCGACGATAATCATACAGCCTGCGGCCGCCAATTTGTCGATAGCAGAATTGAATCCTACAATATCTCCACCATCAGTGGTAAAATATAAACTTGCACCGGGGGCCATATCGTAAATGATTTCCAGCATTGCGGTCCCTTCGTCTCCGTTGTAACTATTGTCGAGCACAGTGAGGTTCGAAGGCAAATCCCCGCTACTTCTGGCCTGAGACCAGCTGTCCACTCCGTCAGAGATGACCCCGATTTTGATTCCCGTTCCCTGTTTTCCATAAGTGGATCTTACTTCGGCCGTTTTATGGGCGATATCTCCTGCTGCCGTGACCGAACCTTTCCTGTAACGGGGAGGAGTTACCGTTTTGACCGCCTTTACTTCCGGCAATGCAGTAAGTGTTTCCAATTTGTTAACTTCGACCAAAGCAACCGCCACATGACTATCTTCATCTCTGCCGGTAACTTCCCATACGAAAGAATCGATAGAATCAGTCATGGCGTACGATTCCATTTTGACATAGACATTGACCAAGTCGCTGTGCGCTACGTGCGTTTTTGTTGAACGCGTGCTGACGGCATCTTTTTCTCCGATATATTGTTTTTCTTTCCTCATCGTAGATACTATCTGGGTCCGGTCTTCTCCCGGCAGTAGCTGGGTGCTGTCGATTAATTTCAATAAATCCGTGCTGAGTTTTTGTTTCGTTTCTGGAAGATTATCTTTTTTAGCGTTTTTTACTCTAGGATGTTCTTCGCTTGACACGAAGCTTTCGCTCGCTTGGGCTTCGTTATATCCTAATGCGGGAATCATCGTCTCTAATTGTCCGAAACA
Organism: Minisyncoccota bacterium; assembly: GCA_028690055.1. GTDB lineage: Bacteria > Patescibacteriota > Minisyncoccia > JAHIHE01 > JAGLIN01 > STD2-77. The sequence goes on from JAQVBZ010000028.1 coordinate 6,912, forward strand.
CAGGCTCAGGACCATGAAACACGCCGATAATCTTCTTATTGATTTTCTTTTCATTGCTTCTCTTATAATAAGTTAAATTATATAAAAAGACAGAAACGATAGTTTGTATTTTACGATGTGCCAGAAAATTATTCTATCTGCAATCCGATATCTTCCCAGACAAAATATCATTCATATGATATTTGCCTGTTTGAATTACGGTACAATATCCTTCGGTAGATTTAAAACAAAATAAAATCAAAACCGCCCCACATTACATTGTTTGTCTTAAGCGATATTCTGAATTGGCGGATTTATTATGCGGCAATATTTTAGCGTTTGTAGTACTAAAATTATATCATCTGATGTTCAAATCAACAAGAAGTTTTTGCAAAAAATCTATATTTGGCGGCAATAAAGATCGCAATATTGAATAAAAGGAAATCTAATGAAAAAATATCCGTAAACCCGCAGTCGTTTTGTCCCATTTGGGAATAAAAAAAGAACGAACGGTCGTCGAGAAGACTCCCTGTTCGTTATTTTTTTTATTTTTCTATAAAAACTCTAAAGGCTCATAACATCCGCTCCGATGGCATAGAGATTGAGTTCTCCCTGGTTGATGGTGTATATGGCTTCGTCTGAACCCCCGTGGGTTAGGAATTGTTGCGCAGTCATATTGATCCAGTGTCTAGTCTGGTTGCCATTAATTTCCCAGACCTTGTCATTCGCCCCGGGGGTTCCGTTCGGACCGGTATTGACTCTCACCCACCCAGATAGAGAGAACGATTCCAATGAGCCGACCAGTTTTAGATTTTCCCACTTGAGGTGCTTATAGTAATTGAAAATCTGCAAGCTGACGATATGTCTGATGTAAGATTTGTTTCCGACGATTTTGACGACATAAACCGCGTTAGGATCAGATGAAGTCCTGCACTGGATAATATCTCCGTCAACGATGCCGGCGGGGATTGCAACAGGATCGGAATCATCGATCTTTACTGAGACAATATAGGTCTGCTCCAGTCCGTCTGCCGAAGTGACTGTGTATGTCTTGGGCACGCTGAAATTCTGAGCCACTCCACTGTTCGGACTCACGCTGGCGCCGGCATCAGTTGTGATGGTCGGAACAAGCGATGTAACATTAGTACTAAACGTAACTGTCAGGCGGATTTCGTGATTATTTTGGTCGATTATGCCGTTTACTCCCAGCGATGCGAATCTGAAAGATGTTATATTATTTTCGGCTTGGTCGCTTCCAGCGGAAATCACACGGACAGTCCGAGTGGCGGTAGTAACATTTCCAGCTGCATCTATGGCGGTATATTGAATGATATAGACGCCTATAGTCCCGGTATTAACCGAACCGCTGGTAATCACATTAACCGAACCGTCAACATCATCTGTGGCGGTTGCTCCCTGCTCGTTATAGTTTTCGCCTAAAACTACATCAATAGAAGAGCTGCCCGTTAAAGTAATCGTCGGCCCGGTAATATCATTGCTACTCTGACCGACGTTGACTATTACCATATAAGGCTGCGCACTGCCATCTTCCGCAGTCACGGTGTAAGTGACGGGATTGGTAAAACTCTTGGGAGTGGATGCAGCCGGGCTTATTGAAGCGCCGGCGGAGATGGAAATGGTCGGGGCGATAGAGGTTATGTTGCTGCCTGCAGGAAGATTAACTGTGACAGTATGGTTAGATTCATTTATAATTCCTGTCTGCCCGGCGAGAGTGAATGCAGTGATGGCTTTATTATGACTAAGTTCCCCGGCTACGTTAGCCACTACCACATAAGCCTGTGTACTGCCATCTTCCGCAGTCACGGTATAAACTATCGGACCGGTAAAGTTCCTGGGAGTGGACGAAGTCGGGTTCACGCTTGCTTTAGCGGAGATGGAAATGGTCGGGGCGAGAGAGGTTACGCTGGTTCCGGTAGGCAGATTGATTGTAACGGTATGATTCGACTCGTTTATGGCTCCCGTCTGTCCGGCGAGAGTGAACGCAGTAATAGCTTTATTTGAACTTTTAGTCACGGTAGTATCTAACGATTGATAGGCGCGAAGAGCATCCGCCCGTCCATATCCATAAGTATAATCGTAGCCGCTTGCCCCCAGATCCACCGCGGAATTCAGTATGGCATCCCGAATCGCCGTTCCTTTCAGGGTCGGAAAGGCGCCCCAAAGTTGTGCGACGATAGCACCGACTGCCGGTGCGGATGCGCTGGTGCCTGGAAAAGTGGAGCCGAATCCTCCAGCATCGCTCACTGAAACGTTGTCTAGTGCGATGATATCCGGTTTGGCTCTCTGTGCTTCACCGATGATTGTTGAGGGGCCGCGCGAGGAATAATATTCTATAGTATCGTAGCCGGAATCATTAGCACCGATAGCACCCACTGCCATCACTCCTTTTACGTTAGGATGTCCCCAGATGGAATCGGCTGCTACGATATTTTTGGAAGAAACTGTGCCGTCCGAAGGCCATAGATAAAGTTCCAGAATCGATGAAGAGGATGCGTCGTAATTATAAACATTGACCTCGACATTGATGCTTCGGTCGGTATTATTGGTGTAATAGATCGCTTCGGTCGGATTGTCATTGCCGTTTTGAGTATTGGCACTTTCTTGCAGAAATTCTCCGTTATTCGCATTGTATATTTCCAAATCGAAATCGTTATTAGATGCTCCGAATCTGTCATTCCATTGTAAAAGGATATCCAGATCTTCGCCGGCGGGCAAATTTACGTAGAGACATGTGTAGCTGGAAGTGCCGCGGCTGAAATCGTTGTAACCGGGATATTCGTCGTCATCGTAGAAGGTTCCCTGATAATGCACATCCGCTTCATTGCCCGCTGCGGAAACGAAAACGACATCTTGTGTGGCCATGATTGAGGCTATATGGTCACCGATTACTCCATTTTCAAAAAAAGCTTCTTCGTCCCATCCCATATCATCCACGATAATCTTGCACCCGTTTTCGATGAGTTCATCTACGGCTGCGTTAAAATCCATCATCGTATTTCCTCCTTGATGAAAATAAAGAAGGGCGCCGGGAGCCATATCATAGAGGATTTCCATCATAGCTGTTCCCTCATCTCCGTCTTGATAATTGCTCACGAGAGTTACACTTCCGGGTATGTCTCCGGAAGCTTCAGCAGCAGCTTCATTGGCCATACCGTCGGAAATCAATCCGATTTTGACGCCGGTAGCCTGTTTGGCATAGGCGGATCTGACCTCAGCCGTCTTATGTACGATATCCCCTTCGGTTGTGACCGTTCCTTTGCGAACGCGCGGAGGAGTCACTGTCTTGATTGAGGCGACCTCGGGTAAAGCTGCCAGTGCCTCCAATTTGTCAATTTCTATATAAGCTGCGGCAAGACGATGCTTCTCGTCTCTTCCTGTAACCTCCCAAACATTGGTATCAATCGCATTGGTTCCGACATTTTCTTTCGTTTCGACATAAGCATAAACTAAGTCATCGCGACGGGTGTCTTGTTTTTTCAATCTGTTTCTCGCCGTATCCGTCTTGTCGACGTATTGGTTCATCTCTTTCATGTCGGACACTATGTCAGTGCGGCTTTCCCCTTCCACGAGGAAGTCCTCATCTATCAGCTTAAGCAAATCGGTACCGATCTTCTTTTTTGCCTCAGAAAGATTGGCTTTTTTGGAATCCTTTGCTAAGTTTTTGGTGCGAGGACCTTTTACAATTGCGTTGCCAATTTCGGAATCGGTTTTGTCGGATATGATTTCTTTATTTGTCGAATATTTGTCTTGAGCAGATACGGCAGTGATGGCGGATATCTGCCCCAAAATGACATTCAGGATCATAAAGCCCGTAAATATCCTTTTTAAGAGTTTTTTATTCATAGCTTCGGTTGAATTATTTATGTTATAGATATATAAGCTGTGTTATTCGAGATTTTCCGAAGAAAAAATTCAAAAGCTGTCGATAAATCATCGAATCGTCTTGATGATAAAATATTTTACCAAAAACAAAGAATGCAAAAAGTCTTTATATAAGGAAATTATATCATTACGACGTCGAACGGACAAGGATATGTCTTTTTGTTGTTCCCGTCTTTGCTTTGCGAAGATAAGCTTCGGCAGGAATCAAAGATAGGCGGAATAACACGCAGAGGAAGTATGACGTGATATAGATAAATTTTGGCAAAAACAAAACACCCCGTTTCGAGGTGTTCTGTTTTTTGTAATATCTTGATATTTTAGGAAATACTTACATTCGGTCCGGTGACATATGAGTTTAATTCCCCCTTGTTTATGCCGAAAATCGCCGCTTCGGACCCTCCTCTCGCATAGAATTGTTCCGTGCTCATATTGAGCCAATGCTTGGTCCAGTCACCGTTGATTTCATAAACGCGATCCGTAGTTTTAGCGACTCCGTTCTTTCCGGTATTGATGCGCACCCAGCGGGATAAGATAAATTCTTCCAAAGAGTCGATCTGTCTGACATCATTCCAGCTGAGATGTCTGTAATATTTGAAGAAGTCAGATTTGACCTGTCTGATGAATTTCTGAGTGCCGACGATTTTAACGACATAGACTGCATTGGGGTCGGCGGAATTTTTACATTGGATAAGGTCTCCGTCGTAAACTCCCACCGTCTCATCTCCGAGCACTGTTCCGCTAGTGTCACCACCATTTACCTCTCCTTCTCTGAGAGTGATAGTGTCGGTATAGACGGCAGAGTCGCTGCCACTAGTGCTTTTGAATTTGACATAGACCGTTTTTTCTCCGTTTCCCTCAGTCAGAGTCCATTCCGCACTTTGTGCGAAAACTTCCCAGCTCGAATCTGCAAAAGTGACATCATTACTAATCGCCATCATTTGGGCATTACCAGCTTGCATGGTCAAAGTAACTTTGCGGTTGGTGGTCTTTTCGCCGCCGGAATTGATGATCACGGATCCATTCTCGGGGATAAATTTTTGAAGGATAAATAACGACCCTCCTCCACCGGACGTTTGTTTCGCCACTACATTGACGGTTCGGGTTACTTCGATTGCGTCATTCCCTGCCTTATCCTTTACGTTATAAGTAACCACATAAGTTCCGACAGTTGAGGTATTTACCGGGTTTACGGTTATTATATCAGCTGTTATATCTCCGTCGATATCATCACTTGCAGTAGCTCCTGCATCTTCGTAAGTGTCTCCTACGAACACATCCACGGCAGGACTTCCTATGATTTCGATAAAGGGAATCTCGGTGTCTATTACATTATCATCACCATCAGGCACGTCGCATATATCACCTATGCCATCTTCGTCAGCATCCGCTTGATCGGGATTAGATATAAAAGGGCAGTTGTCTTCTCCGTCTGAAACATTATCCCCATCCGTATCATCTCCGCCATCACATACATCACCGATCCCGTCTCCATCCGAGTCGTTTTGGTTCGCATTGGCAACGCTGCTGCAGTTATCACATACATTACCTATACCATCTCCGTCAGAATCGGTTTGGTTGGCGTTAGCAGCGCTAATACAGTTGTCGCAAGCGTCCCCAACGCCATCTCCATCGTTGTCGTTTTGTGATAGATTGGCACAGCTAGGGCAATTATCGCAAGCGTTTCCTATATTGTCTCCGTCAGAGTCGGTTTGGTCGGAATTGGATTCCAGCGGACAATTATCTGTACTATCAGGCGCACCATCTCCATCACTGTCCAAAGGAGCTTCGTTAATAATTTTTACGGTTCTAACCTTTTGATCTGCTATATTGCCAGCCATATCACTGACATTGTAGGTGATAACAAAAGTCCCGACAGTCGAAGTGTCTATCTCCATGACCACCTCTCCGTTAATATCTCCTTTTCTAATAACACTGATTATCTCTCCATTTATTCCTGAGCCTTCTTCATCTGTCGCGGTTGCCCCTTCGTCCGCATAAATCTCTCCTATCTTAACCTCAACCGAATCCGCTCCAGTAAGTGCGATTATCGGTTTTTCTGTGTCCCGAAAAAATGTTATCGAGTCGCTATCGCCGCTCGAATTTCTCTTTATTATGGTATTTACACCTTCTTCTCTTAGAAATTCAACGTTGTTATAAGTTTCTCCGTCTATTGTGAAGTAAATACGAAATGATGTCTGGTTAGTGACCACATAATCTTCCGCGGGATCATAGATGTTCACTCCACCTCCAGCTCTAGCCTCACCATACCCCAGCCCCGGCACCACTCCTCCCGATTGCGTGAGCATAAAACTTAACATCAAGAAAACAGAAAACACCCTCCTCAGATTTGTCTTTCTCATCTTTTTGGACTTAACAAATAAATTACCTATATCTTAGAGTAATATTCTTTGTATCCGTCAGGCAGAGAGACTGTCGTATTCCTTTTCGGCATTCGACCATATTTTCAAGCGGTTTGTCTATCAAACTTTCCGTTCTCGTGATAAACTATCTACTTTTAAGGTATATTAAAATTCGGTTAAAGTCAAAGTTACTTATCCACAGGCGCGAGCTGTTTGTGATAAGGGTAATATCGTGAGCAGTCAAGGTAAATAAGGCAATATTTGTTTAGCCGTGTTAATGAAAATATCCAAAGAACTATAAAGTTATCAACAATAGGATATGTTTAAAATTTAATTATGTAATTGCAATCTTTTTGGTTTGTCATTCCGACCTCCGAGCCGGAATCTGCAATATATTACGTTGATGTTTTATGTCCTGAAATAAATGAGACGATTTCACGGCATTTTCGAGGTTGTAAGATAAAGTACCGTGTAACAAATTACATTTAGAAGAAATATATCGCAGATTCCGAGTCAAGCTCGGAATGACACAGAGAAGGGGCTAGGTGGTGGAATAGGTGTATTTTTCCCAGGATAGACAGTCTCAGCTTCCGGATTGCTAAGCTAGAGAGCTAATCTAAATGTAGAAAAGATTGTTTGTCTTTAATAAAAAACGGCCCCCTTCCGGCCGTCTTTTTATCTAAAAGAATGTACCCTATCTTGCGTTTCTCTCTTTAAATATTCGGGAATAGTATTCGCTTATTTTTTGTAGCTTCTTTTGCAAAAACATCTTCATTTTATGTAATCTGCTCTGATTATAGAAAAAGTCTATCAGCATGATCTGATTTAGTCCCTCCATAAAGTAGTAACACGCCTTCTTTATCGTTTTTCTTGAATCAAATTTAGGAGCATAAAAATCTTTGAGCATATCGCGCAGATGTGCTTGCAATTCTTTCTCAATTCCCAGTTTTTTCAATTCCTCCAAATTCTCCTCGTGCAAGATTGCCTTTTGTTTGTTACATACGGATAATGTTTTGATTAATTCCAGGTCGATGTTACGAGGAAAAGTTTCCGCCTCTGATAGCTTGCCGGTGATGCACAAATTCGTCATCGTGCGCAAACATTTATCACAGACGCCGCAATTGAATTTATCTTTGGCATTTATATAACAGACGCGCAGATGTTTGAGCGCAAGTGGGTTTTGGGCTATGAATCTTACTTTATCCACTCGCTTGGTATCCGCTCCATCGTGATGGAAAGATATCTTCTCCGTGCTCCAGCGCGCGTCCAGTTCGGGGTGCGTTCCCCAAGGCAAAAGTTGCCCGATGGCGAGTGATGACGGTATGTAGACATTTTTGAGGCCACTACGCAGAGAAAGTCCCAGCGCCGCCAAACATCCACCGTGAGTGTAATCCCATATCAGCACCGGCTCAATCAAACCCCTGATATTACTCTCGACCTTGATGACCTCTATCCCTTCGCTACTCGCAATGTCGTCTACCGTCTCACAGGTCTGATCCCATAGTCCGGGATTGTCGAGACTGATATCGAAGCCATTCGCCAAAATAAGATAATCGATCTTGTCGGATCGCTCCTTATGTTTCAAATATGTATAAAAAGAATCAACTCCACCCGAGAAAAAAGATGCGTTTTTGTCCGTCTGTGACAGCGTATCAGGTCTGACTTCCGAGGCTAAGATTGCGATCGGCTTGAGGCCCAGGTTCCAGCTCGCCGTTTTTTCTATAATTTCCTTCATTCCATCTTGTAGCTCTCTCGAAATACTTCCCTCAATAACCAGATCTTGCCCCATCTTCATAGAAGGAATAAGCAGCGCCGCAGCGAAGGGGCTGGCGTCGGCCACGATAAAATCCTGGTATTTCTTTTCAAATTTGAAATACACTTGATCGATACCGACGTGTCTGATTTTGCATTCTGCCGTCAAAATCACAAATTGTCCTTCTTCCTTGAGTCGAACGTTTTTTATCTTCATGATGGCTTTATTTAAATTTATCTAAAGATATATATTATTTTTTGTCCTTGAACCACTGAACGGTTTCTCGGATGCCACGGTCTATGTCGCATTCTGGTTTCCATCCCAGTTCGGATTTCGCTCTGGACGCATCCAAGCAGCTTCTTTTTTGTTCTCCCGGCTTGGCGTCTTTATACATTTTCGGTAAGTCGAATCCTATATTATCTACAATCTTTTCGAAGGTCTCGTTTACACTGGTTTCCACTCCAGTTCCGATATTAAATTTATCTGATCCGGTTGTGCTCTTAGCAAGGATAAAAGCCCGGGTCACATCTTCGACAAATACATAATCTCTCGTCTGCTTTCCGTCTCCATTGATGAAAGGCTGCTCCCCTTTTAACATTTTATCGATAAAGATCGCTATCACCCCCGCCTCACCTTTCGTGCTCTGGCGCGGACCGTATATATTGCTCATACGTAGTACGGTATAGTCCAATCCTTTGACCTTCTTGTAGAAATAAAGGCTTTTCTCGGCTGCCAGTTTGTGGATTCCGTAAGGAGATAGAGGTTGTTCATAAGTGCCTTCCTTGGTCGGGAATATATCCGTATCTCCGTAGATAGCGCCGCCAGTGGAAGCGAAGATGACTTTCTTTACGCCGTTTCTTACCGCACAGTCTAATATATTGAAAGTGCCCAGCAGATTGATGTCTGCGTCTTCGGTCGGGTTCTCAACCGATCTGCGCACGTCTATCTGGGCTGCCAGATGAAAAACGAAATCAGGCTTCTCTTTTGCGAAGATCGCCTCTATTTGCGGGTCTCGAATGTCATTTTCGTATAATCTGACATTGCTATCCAAATTTTCTCTGCTGCCGGAAGAAAAATTATCAATGACCGCCACATCATCCCCTTGCGCCAACAATCTATCTGCCAGATGTGAGCCGACAAAGCCCGCGCCGCCGGTTATTAAAGATTTCGTCATATTTGTGGTTTTAGGTTTATATATGTAAATTGGGCATAACATGATATTCTAGCACATTTATAAATTTTGTCAAGTAATCAGGCTTAAATTCTATTCTGAAGTGCAATTCCCTTTGGCTCTATACTAACAAGTGTGGTGGATAAATCAAAAATAGTGGTAAGCTTAGCTTAAAACAAGAGTTACCCAACTCAAAGCTAAATTTAACCACTACTTCTATGAAAAAGTGTATCATCGAAAT
>JAQVBZ010000004.1 GCA_028690055.1 Minisyncoccota bacterium
TTCAAGAATATATTGAAACCCAAGAAGGATTGGAGATAAAGCAAGGCGAAATCGAAGTAACAGGGTAGAGCACTTAAGTGCTCATACTAGGAAATCTATCGGCTTTTAGCCGATAGTAGTTTAATTGAAACAAATACATTCGTAATTTGTCATCCCGAAAGGCGTACTCGCCTGAGGGATCTGGGAAATATATCAGTATTGAAGGATATTATCTTTATGAATATAACTTTTTATGCGCGTAGTATTTTTCCCAGATTCCGGGGGCGCAGTAGCTCATTTCGGAATGACAAAATATATTTGATTTTTAAAGCACAAAAGTAACTATTTTGTTAAAAAGGTCAGCGAATTATCAAGCTTTTGCAGGAATGACACAAAAGGCGGCGGGGGGAGCAAAAGGCGTGAGGTGCCAACGGGTAAAAATGACAGAAATTCGGGCTTTGTGGCAGAAAATAGGATTTGAGGTGGCTTGGTGTAGCCGTCTCGAAATCTAAGCCAAAATAACTCTTGACATAAACGGTTCCATATAGTAGACTGGGGAAGTGAAATAAGCGTATTTTATCTCTATTGCCAAGATAAGCATACAAACAAGCTAGAAAGGCTCTAGTTACTGTTTTTCTTATCTTTAAGCCCACTTTGATTTATGAAAGAAATCGTACAATTAGACGGAACAGTCATTGAGACATTGCCCGGAGCAAAATTCCGGGTGCAGATTGAGGGCGGGCACGAACTTTTTGCTCACATTTCGGGAAAGATGCGGATGAATTACATCAAAATCTTACCGGGAGATAAAGTGATTGTCGAAGTTAGCCCTTACGATCTCAGCAAAGGCAGAATTGTGCGGCGTGGCTAGATATAAATTATTAATTTAGATATTAAAGTTATGAAAGTAAGATCATCAGTCAAGAAATTGTGTGATCACTGCAAGGTAGTGAGACGCAAAGGTAGAGTTCATATCATCTGCACCAATCCGAAGCACAAGCAACGGCAAGGGTAGTTTTTCATTTTCATAAATTTTTTTAGATTTAAAAAATATGTTAAGAATCTTAGGTGTAAACCTTCCAGAAGAAAAAAGAATAGAAATAGCCTTGACCTATCTCAAGGGTATCGGCTTGCATCGCAGCCAGATCATCTTGGAGTCTGTCGGCATCAGCCCGGACAAACGTGGCAAAGAGATAACTTCCGAAGAGGTCAGTAAGATCCAGAAGTTCATCGAAGGCAACTATAAAGTTGAGGGAGAACTCAATCGTATTTTGATGATGAATATCAAGCGTCTCAAAGAAATCGGAGCCTATCGCGGTACCAGACACGCCAAAGGTTTGCCGGCGCGGGGCCAGAGGACCAAGACTAATAGTCGTACCGTCCGTGGCAATGTCAGAAAGACCGCAGGATCCGGAAAGAGAAAAGTAGAAAAGACCTGATCTTATCTTATCAATATTAATTTTGTAAATAGTATCTAATAAAATGGGAAAAAGAAGAGTGATAACAATAGGAGCCAAGGGTTCTGAAAAGAAGCAGGGCACAGCAGCTGTACCCAAAGGAACCAAGCGCCGCAATATTGTCAAAGGGCAAGTACATATCAAGTCCACTTACAACAACACAGTGGTGACCTTGACTGACCTCAATGGAGGAGTCATCTCTTGGTCAAGCGCCGGTCTTTTGGGATTCAAGGGTGCGAAGAAAGCCACTCCTTATGCCGCGACCAACATCATTAACTCCCTTTTGGAAAAGACCAAGAAGGTCGGACTCAAGGAAGTGGAAGTCTTCGTCAAGGGTATCGGCAGCGGACGTGATTCTGCCATCCGTGCCATTGCCGCGAACGGACTCAGTATCCTGTCGATTTCGGACGTAACTCCGATTCCTCACAACGGATGCCGCCCACCAAAGGCACGCCGCGTATAGCATTTTCGTAATTTATAAATAAGCAATCATTATGGCCAGAATTACAAGCCCACAATGCAAACAATGCCGACGTGAAGGCAAGAAGCTCTTCCTCAAGGGGGAACGCTGCTACTCGGTCAAATGTGGCATCGCCCGCCGAGCCTACGCTCCGGGACAACACGGACAGGACAGAAGGATGAGAGTTTCGGAATATTGCATGCAGCTCAGAGAAAAGCAAAAACTCAAGAGAATCTACGGATTGATGGAAAAGCAATTCCGAAAATATTATGACGAAGCCACTCGTATGAAGGGCAATACCGGCAGTCTGTTGGTAGTCACTTTGGAGAGAAGACTTGATAATGTTATCTACCGCACCGGACTCGGATCGTCCCGCAGACTCGCCAGACAGCTGGTCAATCACGGACACTTCAAAGTCAATGGTACGCGCGTAAACATTCCTTCTTTTATGGTAAAAGAAGGTGACGTAATCACTGTAAAAAAAGAAACTTCCACATATTTCAAGAACGTTCGCGAGACCCTGGGTGGCGGACAGATTCCTTCTTGGATAAACTTCGATGAGAAGAAACTGGAAGTTAAAATCAATGCTATGCCGAGCGAGAAAGAGGCTGAGCTTGATGTTAACATCAACCAAGTAGTTGAATATTATTCCAAGATTTAGTGCTGATTGCACTTTTAAGATCTATCTAACTAACAAAAATTATGCAACAAATCACATTGCCGGAAAGACCGATCATCACCAAGCAGGATGGAAACTATGCTGTTTTCGAAATCCGAGCTTGCTATCCGGGCTATGGAATGACTTTGGGCAACTCTCTGCGCAGAGTGCTCCTTTCCAGTTTGCAGGGTGCGGCTATCACAGCCGTGAAAATCTCGGGGGTGAACCACGAATTTTCTGCTATCCCGGGTGTACTGGAAGATGCGGTGGAGATTATGCTTAATTTGAAGAAAGTTAGGTTCAAGATGTTTTCCGATGAACCGGTCAAGCTCACTTTGAAAGCCAACAAAGAAGGCAAGGTGACTGCGGGCGACATTGCCAAAGCGGACAACGTGGAAGTGGTAAACAAAGACGCGCATATCGCGACCATCACTGACAAGAAAGTCGTTCTGGAAATGGAATTCCGCATCGAAAGAGGCGTGGGCTACGTTCCGGTCGAGCAGCAAGACAATGATAAGGCGGACATCGGTACTATTGGCGTAGATGCCATCTTCACCCCGATCAAGAGTGTGAATTACAAGGTGGAGAATATGCGTGTGGGTAAGATGACCAACTACGACCGTCTCACTCTAGAAATAGAAACTGATGGCAGCCGGACTCCAGAAGAAGCTTTCAGCGAAGCGGTGGTGCTGATGATGCAGCACTTCGACCTTTTCGGTGAATTCGCCCAGATCAAAGAAGATACGGCGAAAGCGGCAGAGACTGCTTTTATCGAGGAGGCCAAAGAAGACAACCGCAACGAGAGTAAGCAGGTAGAGAAGTTGGAAGCCATCGCCGAAGAGAAGAAACAGGATGTTCTCAAAACACCGTTGGACGAATTCAACATTTCAAGTCGCGTACTTAAGGTACTGGCCGAGAATAAAATCAAAACTGTCGGCAAGGTAGTGAGCAAGACTGAAGAGGACTTGAGTAACCTGCCGGGTATGGGAGACAAGGGAATCAAGGAAATCAAGAAAGCGATCGGCAAAATGGGGCTGACACTGAAGAAATAACATTTACCAAATTTTAGAGTTAAATAAGAGATATGAACCATCAAGTTAAAGGCAGAAAATTCAAGCGAGACCACGCCCAGAGAAAAGCTCTGATGAAGCACTTGTCTGAGTCGCTCATTCTGCAAGGAAGAATCCAGACCACTACAGCTAAGGCAAAGGAATTGGCTCCGTACGTAGCCAAGCTCGTCACCAGAGCCAAGAAGCAGGATCTCCTCGCTTCCAAGATTGTCCACGGGATGCTTGCTGACGAACCGGCTAAGAAATTGCTCGGAGAAATCGCCAAGAAATTCGAGAATCAGCCAGGCGGCTATACTCGCATCATCAAAGTGGGAACCAGAAACCACGACGCGGCGCAGATGTCCATTATTGAATTCATCTAAAGGCTATTATTAATATTTTTCAAGAATTATGAATCAGAATACTAAAATAGAACGCAATTGGCACGTCTTTGACGCCAGCGACGAGAACTTCGGCCGGATGTCTACCAAGATCGCCACACTGCTTCGCGGCAAGAACAAGGCCACCTGGACCCCTCACATCGACGGGGGAGACAGCGTCGTTATTATCAATACCGACAAGGTGAAATTCTCCGGCAAGAAGGGTACTGACAAGATTTATTACCACCACAGTGGATACTTGGGTGGAATGAAAGAAATCGCGCTCCAGGACCAAATCATCAAAGACTCACGCGAAGTCATCCGCTCTGCGGTTTTCGGAATGCTTCCGAAGAACAAGCTCCGCAACGAAATGATGAAGAGGATGCACATCTACAAAGATGCAGAGCACCCTTACGCTGATAAACTAGCCAAGTAATTTTTTATAATCTAATTTGATATGGTAAACGAAAAAGGAAAATATTTTTACGCCGTCGGCCGAAGAAAAACTGCGGTTGCCAAAGTGCGCGTATACGAAAAGGGAGAAAAGCCGGGCATTGTCGTCAATGACAAGGATCTGACTTCATTCTTTGCCGAGAACAAGACCTTGATCGAGAAAGTGAATTCTCCTTTCAACGTCGTTGAACTCCAAGACAAATATACCGTCACGGTAAAAGTCTTGGGCGGAGGTATCACCGGACAGGCCGAAGCCATCCGTTTGGGCATTTCAAGAGCATTGCTTCTCATCGATGAAGAGTACAAGCATGTTCTCAAGGCGCACGGCTATCTGACTCGTGACCCGCGCGAAGTGGAACGCAAGAAACCGGGACTCAAAAAAGCCCGTCGAGCTCCACAGTGGAAGAAACGTTAATCGTTTCAATCGGTTCAAACAAATATCTCTATGCAAAAAACACACCCAAGTGGTCGGGTGTGTTTTTATTATAGTCAAAAATCACCTACCACACCCCTCTTTGTCATTCTGAGCCAGACAAAACCGGACTACGATCCGGTACTGGAATGACAAACAGGGAAAGTTTATCTACGTAAATATCGAAATTATCATTTTTTTGTCATTCCGGCCTTAGGAGGATACCTACCTTACAGTTAAGCTATACCATATAGGTAAGATGGCAGTATTATAGGGATTCTTCTACTCCGCTACCGCCCTCGACAAGGGCAAGGGCTCAGAATGACAAAATATTATTTTTATCGCAAAATAGAAGCTTATTGCTTCATTCAGGTAATTTTGATATTCGCGTTTTATCTATTTTTATCTATATTGACAAAAGCGAAATTTGTGATACTATATGCTAAGAAGGAAAAATTGGAGATGAAAGATAATGGAAAAAGGAAAACATCCAGGATTGATAAAAATCCGTAATGATTTTGAGGCGGCAGAAAAGATAGAACCAGAAGAAATAGCTGGAGCGCTTATCGAGGAATTTGGTTTGCCATTTGTAGGTAGTAGGCAGATAACCACTGCACGGGCAAAAGAATTGTGCTCTCAGGACGAAGAGGGGTTTATAGTCCTCTATAAAGACATTCCTGGGGCGCGGGAGGTTATTGATACGCTAAAAAGAAGAAAAAGTGATATCGTATGGGGGGGCTTATGAAATCATAGTATATGATTTCATACCCCTTCTTTTTTATTGTCTCCCTACAGAAACGTCGATTCATCGCGTACAATTTTTCTAATAAAATCGTCTATCGCGCATTCTGAGACGCGATAAATCGACGTTTCTACAAAACAATCTTTGGCGACCCCGTCGCATCTAATTCTCGCTTCCCCTCCGTATGTCATTCCCGTGGAGGCGGGAATCCAGAGTAGAAACTGCAAAATAGCCGTAGAATAAAGAAAATATACAGGAGAATTCAAACGGCTAAGGTGTTTTGGTAAGGTATTTCGGTATTGAAACATTAAATTCCTTATGGAACTTATCCTCGCGGAGCAAGGCCGGGAATGACACAAATAGAACGGGAGGGGGTTTCGATCGCTACAATTTTAACAAATTATTATTTTTGTGATATTATGTAAGAAAAGAAACATAGGAGTGATTGACAATGGAAAACACACCCGAGACACCCCATCTTGTAGATGCTTTTCATATAGATTCTCCGAGACTGTTGGTGGAATTGACCAACGCAATACCCGGTGGTGAAGAGCTGACCATGGAAAAAGCAGACGAGTTGCTTCATCAAAAAAAATATAGAATAGATGAAGTCAATGGCAAAATTATAAGGGTCCATTTTTGCGGAATGATAGACCCAAGTGGTTACAATGCGGAACACGGCGAAGGCGCCGTAGAAAGAATCGTTGATGCGATACAAAACCCCATATGGGAGAGATTGCCCTACTGTTAGGTGCTAAGATCTCCTATTTTTTTATCGCGAAATAATTTACCTACAAAACAAAATCGCGAAATCTCGTGAGGGGTTGAAGACTGATAAGCCGTTTTAAATATTGAATAATTTAGTAATCTATAAGGCCCAAAGCGGACAAATGGAGTTTAGCGGAGATTTTCAAAATTAAACCATCTGGGCTACGCTAGACCAGATTGCCGATGTTTTTGGATGCGATAAATCTGTCATTTCATAACATTTTAAAAATGTTTTTAAAGAAGGCGAATTGCAGAGAGAATCAGTTGTTGCAAAAAACGCAACAACTGCCAGCGACGGTAAAATTTATCAGGTTGAATATTATAATCTGGACACCATTATTCCGTCGGGTACAGGGTCAACTCTATGCAGTCTACAAAATTTCGCCAATAGGCCACGAAGACATATGGGACAAATATTTTCGCGCCTTAAAACCCGAATATATTATGTCGTTTCCGAATTGTAGGGGCACAATATCTTGTGCCCTTTTTATCACTAAAACCGCGAAAGATACGATGCTGACAATAAGGTTATCTTTATAAACAACCTTCGCAAACTCTTACGTATTTCCCGGATACCTCATGCGAGTACGCCTTTTTCTGGATGAGAAATTACTGGGGGGCTTTAATAAAAATTTTGGTTTTCTCGCTTTACATTCCGCCGACAGGGTTTATACTATAAATGTAGGCTTTAAACGCGAAAATACCCGGGAACGGGGAATGCACCTAAGAAAACGATGATTTTACAGGGAGGCCGGGGAGAGGCGCTTTTTTAATGGGATTTATAAAAACTTTTTATGTTTGAACAATCTTTTAAGAATATTGATGATATCTTACGCAAGGATGCTGGGGCGTCGAGCGAGTTGGACTATGTTGAGCAGACTTCCTGGATTCTTTTTTTGAAATATCTAGACGATCTGGAGAAGGAAAAAGAACTGGCGGCGAAACTTGCCGACCAAGAATATAAATATATTATCTCGCCTAAATACCGTTGGGAGGCGTGGGCTTGTCCCAAAGGCAAGGATGGAAAACTGGATCACAATACTGCACTTTCGGGCGATGACCTTAAGGACTTTGTGGATCGGGAGCTTTTTCCGTATCTGAAGAAATTCTGTGAGGATGCAGTAAGCCCAGATACGATTGAATACAAGATCGGGGAAATTTTTAGTGAAATCAAAAATAAGATCCAGAGTGGATATAATCTTCGCGAAGTTTTGAATATTATCGATGCAATGCGTTTTCGCTCTCAGCAGGAAAAGCACGAGCTTTCGCATCTCTATGAAGTCAAGATTAAGAATATGGGCAATGCGGGACGAAACGGAGGCGAATACTATACTCCGCGTCCGCTTATCAAGACCATCGTCAAAGTGGTTGATCCCAAAATCGGGGAAACCGTCTATGACGGCGCCGTGGGTTCAGCCGGGTTTTTGGTGGAAGCTTTTGAGCATATGAAGGAAAGTAAAAAACTTTCCACAAGCGATATGGACTTTTTGCAGATGAAAACCTTTTTTGGTAAAGAGAAAAAATCGCTGGCATACATTATCGGGATTATGAATATGATTTTGCACGGCATTGAAGCGCCTAGCATCCGCCATATGAATACTCTTTCGGAAAATATTGCCGACTTTCAAGAAAAAGACCGCTTTGATATTGTGCTGGCGAATCCGCCATTTGGCAGCCAAGAGCGCGCGGAAGTCCAGCAAAATTTCCCCATCAAAACCGGAGAAACCGCTTTTCTTTTCCTTCAACATTTTATAAAAATACTTCGAGCCGGCGGCAGGGCGGGTGTGGTCATCAAAAACACTTTTCTTTCCAACACCGATAACGCTTCCGTTTCGCTTCGCAAGACGCTCCTCACTGAATGTAATCTCCATACCGTCCTCGACCTTCCCGGTGGCACCTTCACCGGCGCGGGTGTGAAAACCGTGATTCTATTTTTTGAAAAAGGCAAACCCACGAAAAAAGTCTGGTTCTATCAACTCAACCTCGACCGCAATCTCGGCAAGACCAATCCGCTTAGTGAAAAGGATCTGGCTGATTTTCTGAAACTGCAAAAGACCAAAGCTGACAGTGAAAATTCTTGGACGATTGATGTCGCAGATATTGATGCGAAAACTTTTGACCTCTCGGTTAAGAATCCGAATAAAAATGGGGAAGTGGTTTTGAGAGAGCCGGGGGAGATTTTGGGGGAGATGGAAGCTTTAAATAAGGAAAGTAATGTGATTTTGTCTAAAATTAGGAAGATATGCTAGTTTTGCTACAAGAGAACTATCGATTATTGGGCTTATACTAGGCATTCTCTTATCATTTGACATTACTAGTATAGTATAATATACTAGTAACATACAGTTGAAGTATAATAGAATATATATGAATCAGGAACTGGTACAATATTTGCAACAACAAATCAGAACGAGTGATGAGAGGTTGAAGCGATTTACGCACGACATAAAAGGAAAGCCATATCCTAGCCGTTTTATGTTTGTAAAATTAAAGCAATATGTCAACGATTTTGTTAAAAAGAAATCGACCAACAGGATGGTGATTATGCCGGGCTTTAGAGGCGTGGGAAAGACTACTCTAATGGCTCAAGTGTGCGCGGAATATAAGAATATGGGATATAATACCCTTTTTCTCTCCGTTGAAGACGCTAATAATCTTTTTGATGTCGGCATCGCAGAGCTAATGTCGGCTTATGAAAGCATTTTAGGAGAAAATCTAGAAACCGTAAAAAAACCAATCTTGATTTTCCTGGACGAGATTCAGAGCGACCCCAAATGGGCGGTCACACTGAAGTCATTGTTTGAGAAAACTTCAAATATATTTTTTTGCTGTACCGGATCTTCAGCCGTTATCTTGCAGACTACGACCAACCTAGCCCGAAGAGCTGTCTTTGAGAGAATGCCGCCAATGTGTTTTACGGAATATCAGATGGTAAAAAATGAGATATATCCTATGAACGGACTGAAAGAAAAAATCAGGCAGGCGGTATATTTTTCAAAAGACGCGGATGAAGTTTATGTCAATCTAAAAAAACTTCAGCCTTCCGTCAATCAATATTGGTCAAAGGCGAACAGGTTTGATATTCGGGAATATCTCTCTTTTGGAACTTTGCCTTTTGCCTTAATGATGCCTAGCGAGTCTGCCGTGTATGACTCCATCTCTCTCTTGCTTGATAAAATCATCAGATATGACTTGCCGACTTTAGGCAGCTTTGATACGGATACTCTTGGAAATGTAAAAAGAATGCTTTTTTCAATCGCGGAAAACGATACAACCAGTTTAAACGTCCTAGAGGAAAGATTTAAAATCAATCGTCTAACAATTTCCAATATCTTTGATGCCTTGGTAAGAGCGGAACTGCTTATTGATGTGCCGGCTTATGGATCAAATATGGGGGTTGCCAAGAAACCGCATAAATATCTTTTTATGACACCGGCAATCAGAATGTCTTTTTTCTATTTTACCGGCAGAGAGGACACTTATTTAACCAGGCAGGGGAAACTACTGGAAGATTCGGTTGGTTCGCATCTTTATAGAGAATTTATTTTGAGAAATCAAGGCGCGATTCGTTACGACAGCGCAGAGGGTGGAGCTGATTTTATTTTACAAATACAAAATAACAAACAAATTATTATTGAAGTGGGGATGGGTAGCAAAGATAAGAAACAGATTATAAACAGCAGTAAAAAAATAAGTTCGGATTATAATCTGATTTTTTCTAATAGCGAATTAAAAGTCGATCCGGATCTGAAAATCGTGTTTGTGCCGTTGGATTATTATTTTTTGATGTAGGTTATCTGAAAAAGGGAAGTGATTTATTAAGGACACATAGAGAGTTCACCGTAAAGCCCTTAAACTATAAAATCATTAATTTGCTTATATTGCACCAGACGCTCGATGAGCCATATACAAAGATTTAATTGGTTCCATAAATTTTATTATGAGAGAGAAAATTTTGCAAAAATATAGTCGTCTCATACAAGATATAGACGACTCTTCTGAAAGACCAGGCACGTCAACAATAGTGCGTGTTGTGACTGAGGCTAAAAATTTAATAAGAAAATCCTGTGGTGAGAGTAGTGATCACTATCTAGCAATTAAAAGATTAAGTGAAAATTTCCACAGAAACGATTCAAGCCAATATAAAGGGATAATCGAGGCGGCCTATAATGATTATAAGGATGGGTTCACAAACATCGACTCGTTTATTAGGGCGGAAATTTTTGAGGACTTTCTTTCAATGTCAGAATATCTTCTTGAGCAAGGATATAACGCTCCGGCCGCTTCTTTGGCGGGTGGAGTATTAGAAGATTCTTTGCGAAAACTATGTGATAAACATGGCATTTTGTATCCTGAAAAAACAAAGATAAATAGCCTTAATATAGACTTGGCGAAAGCGGGTGTTTACACTGCTTTAGTGTCAAAAGAAATCATTGCGAAGGCTGATATCAGAAATAGTGCCGACCATGGTAAATTTGAAGAATTAAAAAAAGAAGACGTTGAAGAAATGGTTAGATGGGTTCGCAGATTTATTATTGAATATTTAGGATAATGGATGAAAAAGATCAAATAATTTTAGAAGATTCAATTCATGCTATTTTGTCCAATATTCCAGGACTGAATATCGCTTGGGGGCTTAGCACGGCTTTATACGGATCGGCTTTGAAACTGAGGCAAAAGAAAGTCCTCGAATGGGTAGAAATGGTAAGAGATAATCCGAATATTTTTGTTACAGACTTATTGCAAAATGAGTTTTTTCAAGATGGCTTTGCCTATTCCTTGGAAAAGTATGTGGTCGAAAGAAATGAAGAAAAGAGAAAATATTTTAGGAATATTTTTCTAGGATTTTCATCTAGTAATGATATGCAAAACTTCCCGCTTGAAAAGTTTGTTCATACTCTTTCACAGTTGGGAAAAGTGGACGTTACTGTTTTGGGGGATGTAAATATTATGCAACAGGATAGCGAATATCAGATTTATGGGAATGAAAATCATAAATTAATTTATATATATAATTTAATAAATCTAGGTATTTTGAGCACAAGTCCAACAACTAGATACGGTCCTATTCACGCACCCTTTGTTCGGGTTTCGGCGTTTGGAGGAGAATTTATAAAATATATAAAAGATGAAAAATAGTTGGCAAACAAAAAAACTTGAAGATGTCTGTAATATTGTTGGCGGAGGAACCCCTTCTAAAATCAACGAGAGCTTTTATACTGGAAAAATCCTCTGGGCGACTGTAAGAGATATGAAGTCTGACATAATTGAAGACACAGAATACAAAATAACTGAAGAGGCGATAAAAAATAGTTCAACTAATATTATTCCGAAAAATAATGTTATTATTGCCACACGAGTTGGATTGGGAAAGGTTTGTTTTTCTAAATATGATATGGCGGTTAATCAAGACTTAAAAGGTATTATCCCTAGAGATACAAATAGATTGTCTGTGTGTTATTTGTATTGGTGGCTAAAAAGCACCTCAAATATTATTGAAGAAAACGGAACTGGTGCAACAGTGCAAGGTGTAAAACTATCGTTTATAAAAAATCTGAGAATCCCCCTTCCTTCTCTCCTTGAGCAAAAACGGATTGTGAAGATTTTGGATGAGGTTTTTGAGGAGGTGGGGAAGGCGAAAGAAAATGCGGAGAAGAATTTGCGGAATTCTCGCGAGCTTTTTGAGTCGTATTTGCAGAGTGTTTTTGAGAATAAGGGAGAGGGGTGGGGGGAGAGGAGACTAGGAGACGTTTGCGGAACTGGTGCGGGTGGTACTCCTCTAAAATCTCATAAAGAATATTATGAAAATGGCGAAGTCCCCTGGCTTAGAAGTGGTGAGGTAAATAAAAAAGAAGTGATGCGATCAAAAGTTTTTATCTCAGAAGCAGGATTGAATAATTCTTCCGCAAGAATGTTTCCTATAAATACAGTATTGATTGCGATGTACGGAGCAACGGCTGGGCAGGTGGGAATTTTGAAATTTGCATCATCCACGAATCAAGCAGTTTGCGGAATTTTACCCAACAAAAAATTTTCAGCAGATTTTCTTTATTATGTCTTTCTGTCTAAGAAAAAAGAATTAGTTTCACAAGCAGTTGGTGGGGCACAGCCGAACATTTCACAGATTAAGATAAAAGATACTTTTATTCCAGTCTTAGAATTATCTGAGCAAAAAGCTATCGTCAAAAAACTTGATGCGCTTTCTGAGGAGACGAAGAAGTTGGAGGAGATTTATAAAAAGGAAATTGCCGATTTGGAGGAGTTGAAAAAGTCCGTTTTGCAGAAGGCATTTCGAGGGGAATTATAAAGTTTAGTTGTCATTCCGAGCTTGTCGAGGAATCGCTACACTACGATAAGGCTGCATAATACGGGTTGGATGGTGGTGAAGGGATCCTTCGACTCCGCTACGCTCCGCTCAGGATGACAAATCAAGGGGCTTTTAGAGAGAAAGGTAATTTTTGTTTGTCATTCCGAGCTTGTCGAGGAATCTCTTCATTACGATAGGGCTGCATAATACGGATTGGGTGGTAGTGAAGGGATCCTTCGACTCCGTTACGCTCTGCTCAGGATGACAAAAAAAGGAGATGGTGCGGCATGGAGTAGTAGACTTTAGTCTGCGCGGCTGTCCTACGGGGGAGATAATAACGCATACGGCGCATTTATCGGCTTGGGATAGCAGCGCGGGTTAAAACCCGCTACTCCAAAACGCGCGCGGGTTGAAACCTGTTACTCCAAAACAAAATGTAGCGCGGGATGAATCACATTGCTCCTAGGTATGTGGATGTTATTTGCTTTTATCTATGTTTTTGGTAAGATGAAGTTATGAAGTTTACAAGAACAAAAAAACTCTTATTTACGAACAATAAAGGGGGTGTTGGGAAGACAACGCTTGCTTTTAATTGTGCAATGTCATTTGCAAAGCAAGGCTATAAAACGGTCTTGGTTGACCTGGATCCACAATGCAATCTTTCCCGCCTAGCGCTTGGAGAAGAAGAATTTTCAAAAACTTTATTTTCAACTACTCACAAGGATATATCCGATGTGCTTCGAGGTGTGGTTGAGGGTGGGGGTGATGTTGATTTCGCGGTTCCTTTTATACCAATTCTAAGAAGTAATTCGAATTTATTTCTTATGAAAGGGAGCGTCGAGCTTTCTCTTTACGAAAATTTGCTTGTGACCGCTTATGGACAAGCTGCTTCCGGGCAACAAATAGGATACTTTCAGACGAGTGCGATTGACAGATTTCTACGCGAAAGAGGACTGAGTGATGAAGTAGATATTTTTATAATTGATACGTCGCCTAGTTTGTCCCTGCTTAATCAGATAATATTTCTTGGTTCTGATTATTTTGTGGTGCCAATGATGCCTGATGCTTTTAGTGTGCAGGGAATAGAAAACTTGGGGACAATATTTGAGAAATGGAAGACTAATTGGAAAAATACAGGCAAAGCCCTTTCGGGAGATACGGAAAATAAATTTATTTTGTCTGGAGAGGGACTGTTTATTGGGTATATAGTGAATTCTTATAACGTATATGGCGGACAGCCCATCAAGGATCATCGGCATTGGATTGATGAAATTCCTGAAAAAGTAAAGAAATTTCTTTCTGAGAAACATTGTCGAAACGGTTTGGTTGAGAAAAGCTGGAAAGAGCCTATTTCTATTATCAAAGATTATGGAAGAATCCCTGCTATGTGCCAGGAGCTGGGTGTTGCTATATTTGATTTAGATCCGTCGCTTGTTGAAGATAATCAAATAGGTACAAAGGAAAATATTGAAAAATCGAAGGAGGAATTCGATAGCTTGTCGAATAGAATACTTAATGTATTGTCTGCTTATTAAAGATTTTATCGCAGGTTTTGTTAAAACTCGTCTTTCGGGCGAGTTTTTAATACCTATACCGAATTAATTTAATCTGTGGCATAATGATTTCACATTTAGTCCCCCTCACCCCGACCCTCTCCCGATGGGAGAGGGAGAAATCACAAATGCTTTACGATTGGGTTGTAGGACAGATTCAGTTAATTCGGTATTATTCTAATGTCTGGAAATAACGCAATCCTTATTCTAGAAAAAGCCCTCAGACTGGAATAACGAGGACTATGCTTTTTTAGATTTAATTAAAATCATAAAGTAATGAAAACAGAAGCTGACACAAGAGCGGAATATATTGACCCCAAACTTCGCGAGAGCGGATGGGGAGAGGTCGAGGGATCGAAAATTCTTCGGGAGTTTCGTTTGACGGAGGGGAAAATTTTGTTGGGGGGAGCAAGGGGAAAAGCAGAGATCGCCGATTATGTTTTGGTTTATAGAAATCAGAAAGTGGCGGTGATTGAGGCGAAACGGGAAGAACTGGGCGCAACCGAAGGAGTAGCGCAGGCCAAGGCTTATGCGCAGAAACTCCAAATCGAATATACATACGCGACCAACGGCAAGGACATTTACGAGATGTCTATGAAGAGCGGGATGGAAGGGTATATTGAGAAATTTCCAAGCCCGGAAGAGCTTTGGAATAATATTCATAGCGATCATAACCAGTGGCAGGAGAAATTTACTTCTGTGCCATTTGAAATCGTGAACGGAAAGAGTGTAAGATATTATCAGGAGATTGCAGCCAGTCGCGCTTTGGAAGCGATTGCCTTTGAGAAGCAAAGAGTTCTTTTGACTTTGGCCACCGGAACCGGAAAAACTTTTATTGCTTTTCAGATCGCTTGGAAGCTATTTCAAACGCGCTGGAATTTGAGACGAGATGGAAAGCGTCAGCCGCGCATCTTGTTTCTCGCCGACCGCAATATTTTGGCCGGTCAGGCCTTCAACGATTTCTCAGCTTTTCCTGAGGATGCGCTTATTCGCATCAGTCCGCAGGATATCCGAAAGAAGGGAAAAGTGCCGACAAACGGAAGTGTGTTTTTTACGATTTTTCAGACATTTATGAGCGGGCCTAATAACACTCCTAGTTACGGAGAATATCCGCCGGATTTTTTTGATTTGATCATCATCGACGAATGTCATCGAGGTGGCGCCAACGATGAGAGCAACTGGCGCGGGATTCTGGAATATTTTGCTCCGGCAGTCCAATTGGGGCTTACTGCTACGCCTAAGAGAAAAGACAATGTCGATACCTATCGCTATTTTGGCGAGCCGGTATATACTTATTCTTTGAAAGAAGGAATTAATGATGGTTTTTTGACACCGTTCAAAGTTAAAAGAGTAAAGACTACTTTGGATGATTATGTATATACTTCGGACGATGAGCTAATCGAGGGGGAAGTTGAGGAAGGGAAGATTTATGAAGAGGCGGACTTCAATCGTATTATTGAAATTAAAGAGCGTGAAGCAGAAAGAGTGCGGATTGTTTTAGACGAGATTAAAGAGAATGAGAAAACGATTATTTTTTGTGCCAATCAGGCGCACGCGCTGGCGGTGCGGGATTTGGTTAATCAGTTTAAGAAAAGTTCCGATCCGGATTATTGCGTGAGAGTTACGGCGAACGATGGCGCGCGCGGCGATCAATATTTGAAAACATTTCAGGATAATGAAAAAACCATCCCGACTATTTTAACCACCTCGCAAAAACTTTCCACCGGAGTCGATGCGCGCAATGTTCGCAATATTGTTTTGATGCGGCCCATTAATTCTATGATTGAGTTTAAACAAATTATCGGAAGAGGGACCAGACTTTTTGACGGGAAAGAATATTTCACAATTCTGGATTTTGTAGATGCTTACCGGCTATTTGCGGACAAAGAATGGGATGGCGAGCCTATTGAGGAGATTGTTGAAGATGAGTCTATCGGGATTAAGAAGAAAATAGAAGAGTTTTTTCCTGAGCCTCTCTTGAAAGAGCCGGAAGAGCCGGAAGAGACCAAGAAAAAAATCAAGATTAAATTGCGGGACGGAAAAGAGCGGGAAATTCAGCATATGATTTCCACGTCATTTTGGAGCGCGGATGGAAAGCCGATTTCAGCGGAAGAACTACTCCGAAGTATGTTTGGCAAACTTTCTGAATTTTTTACAAGCGAAGAGCAACTGCGCAGTATTTGGTCAAACCCAAAAACACGAAAGAATTTTCTCGCAAACATTTCCGATGCCGGATACGGAAAGACCGAGCTTGAGGCGCTGCAAAAGATGATAGATGCCGAAAATAGTGATATTTTCGACGTGCTTGCTTACATCGCTTTCGCAATACCGCCGATTACTCGAGAGCAAAGAGCGGAGGATGCGAAAGAAAATATTTTTGATGATGCCGAGGAAGAGCAAAGAGATTTTCTGGATTTTGTGCTGCGAAAATATATCGAAAAGGGTGCGGAGGAACTGGGGGAAGAGAAACTTCCTAAATTATTGGGACTTAAGTATAATTCCATTTCCGATGCGGAACGGACTCTTGGAGGAGTGCAGGAGATTCGTGCAAGGTTCTTGGATTTGCAGAAAGATTTGTATGAGGTTATATCAAGATAAAAGATGAAACAATATCTCAATCGAACTATCCATATTGTCATAATCTGGAGTAGCGGGCTATAACTCGCGCGGTTGTCTCAAGGGCATCGGATAGCAGCGCAGACTGAAGTCTGCTACTCCGAAATGCGATGCGGAATAAAGATGTGCGCTCTATGTGTCAAAAAGGAAAAAGATTTTGCAGAATTGAAAAATAAATCATAATAAAACAAAATTAAAACTATGTCAGACACAATCAAAAAACATTCGCCTTTAAAAAACACTCCACTACGACAGGCGGGAGAATCTCTCAATGATAAACTTCAGGAAATCCTTTACGTAAAGATAATGTCTGTTATCATCGCTATTTTTTTGTATTCTTTATGGCTGTTTATGATCTATTCAGACTTTATTTTAATATAGAACCTAGACCTTCGGTCTGGTTTTTGTCTGGCATCTTATTAATTTTGTTTTATCGTAATAAATTACAAAATTATTGGCAGGAAGCGAAAAACACCGGGTTGGGAATGCGAGGAGAAAGAATTGTAAGCGAGATGCTATATGGACTGAAAAAAGACGGATATGAGATATTTAATGACCTGATCAATGCGAAAGGTAATATTGATCATATCATTGTAGGCCCCGCCGGTGTGTTTACTGTTGAGACCAAGACCGCTAGTAAAGCTGGAGGTGATCAGAGGATTTCATATGATGGAGAAAATATTAGGATTGATGGGTGGATTCCGAGTAGAAATATTATAAAACAGGCCTTGGCAGAAAAATATTGGCTAGAAGACTTTATTGCGCAAAGAACTGAAAAGACAGTAACTATCAAAGTCACGCCTGTTGTTATTTACCCAGGGTGGTTTATTGACCCTTCCTGCCATAAAAGCACGGAGGTTATGATATTAAACGATGACGAGAAAGGATTGCCTGCTCAACTCCAAAAGATGGAAAGGACTCTTAGTGAAGAGCAGATAGATATTTTGTCTAAACATATCGGAGACCGTATACGAGAGTGTTATAAGGGATCTTAAGTAAATCGTTCACATTGCGAGACTAGGCGTAAGTGCGTAGGTAGACGTTTCGCATTTAATGATTAAAAAAAATATAATGAACCTGATCTCTAGTTTTGAATGCAAATTTGAAAGGCTTCTTTTGAAGAAGTCTTTTCTTGTTCGTTGTATGTGCTAAGGCAACCATGGGGCGCGAAAAAATCTGTTTTCGGGAATGTTTTCAAGTCCTATGATGTTTCTGTCTTTATCGAGCCATACTTTTATAACATCGCCCGGTTCTAGTCCGACTCCGATTCCCAGAGGACAGCTGAGCGCGTTGCTGAATCCTACCTTATGTATAAAGAGTCTTTCGCCCTTTCTTATGATCCTTTGGATTATTATCTTTATCGGATTAGGGGCGTGGTTCCTCTTTGCTTTCTATGAATTGTTAGTAAATATATAAATAGAAAAAATCCTTGTCAAACGGCGTATCGCGGGATTACTCGATGTAAAAGGCTTGCTAGAGTTTGTCCTTGTGTCAGGTAATATGGTTGATTTCGGCAATGTGTGGGGCAGTTGCCGAAATGGATGTAAGCCATTATACTTTTTATATATTGATTTGATAAAGAAGGTCCTGGAATATTGCGCCCTTACAGGAATAACATAAATCTTAATCGTAAAAATATGCCTCTAAAATATGATTTGGATAAAATCAGGTTTGCCACCGATGCGGCGACTTTTGAGAAAGCGGTGGATTTGTGTGAGAAGGGTAAGGTGACGCGGTTCGAGAGAGGGCCGTATGGGTGTTCTGCGATTGTGTTGGGAACTCATCCGTATAAAGTTTATGTGGAAAACCAGCATTATGATCAAGGGGGCTGCGAGTGTTATGTCGCACAGAAGAATATGCTCTGCAAACATATGGTGGCGGTAGCTATTTATGCCGTCAAAGGCGGTAAAAAATTGAGTCCGGAGGAGAAGATGGCGGCCGGTGGTCCGAAGTGTAGCGGCAAGTTGGGCGAATTGGACAATGAAGAGTTATCTCTCGTCAAACAGACCGTCACTTCGTCGATGAAATATATAAAGGCGTATGAAGGTCCGTCCAAGGTATGGTTCGCTTATCAGGATTCATTGCAAGAAGGATGCAACCGTTTAGCCAAAGTGGTGTCCGATTTGCCGGTAAGCAGACAGACTGCAAGTATCGTTGTCGATATGCTTTTACGTTTGGATAAGAAACTTTGCCAAGGCAGGGTGGATGATTCCGAGGGAATAGTCGGTGCATTTATTGAAGATGCGGTCGGCGTTCTTGAGGAATATGTCAAACTTGATCCGTCTTGTGCGCAAGCTTTTGCCGCTTTGAGAGACTGGGAGACTTGTTTCGATTGGGAAAAGCGGCTTGTTGGACTTATTGAAAGTAAAGACGCATAGAATTATCGTCTCGTAATTGCGGAGTCTAATGTTTTTTTCGGGGGGGGGCGAAGGGAGGAATACAAATGCAACGGAATGCAAAATGCATATAAAATGCCGAAGGGATTATCTATTGTTCCCCCTCACCTCGACCCTCTCCCGATGGGCGAGGGAGAAGATACGAGTATTGGAGTTTGTATGCACTGTTGTTATAAAAAAGGGCACAAGATATTGTGCCCCTACGGAATACAAAAGACGCAGGCGGTGTGTCTTTTTTTGGATGTTGGTTTTTTTGGATGTCATTAGGAAATTATACCAAATCAACTTAATCTGTGACATAATGATTTCACTTTTGTTCCCCCTCACCCCAACCCTCTCCCGGTAGGAGAGGGAGAAATTCCAAATGCTGTATGACTGGATTATAGGACAGATTTAGTTAATTTGGTATTGGTTGGTCTGCCTGGGGAGTTTTGCCGGTAAATTTGCAGCCTGTTTCTGTGCAGATGGCGGAGGTGATATCTCCGGCGCGTGTTGGGGGTGGTGTGAATCGGATGGAGAAAGTGCCGTCCGGATCGCAGTCGCGAAGGACCGTGATGCTGTCGATTGCAGTGGCGGCGGGGTAGGTGTCGGATCCGCCGATGGCGCAGATTTCCTCGTCCGCGACATCGTTCAGGCTTCCTCCGTCATAGCAGCACATCAGGGCGGCGGGAACGACGCTTGCGGTTGTTAGCTGAAAGGAGGCGTCATACGCTTTTCCTTGGGCGAAGAAGATGGAGGAGGCTATCACTATAACCATCTGAGAGGCGATTAAGACTTCGATAGGTATAAATCCTTTATCTTTTTGGATGTGCATAATGGTCTTGATTAGCGAGATTATAGTATCAAAGTAGCATAGAATATTAAAAATAGGAATATCGGGGTGTTTATAGGGAGTAGGGCTATTTTTACTTCTTTTTTTCAAAAGGCTAAGCAAAATGCGGATTCAGATGCGATGCACAATGATTGGGAATTATTTGCCCCCCCTCACCCCGACCCTCTCCCGGTAGGAGAGGGAGAAAGACAGATGCGACAGACTGAATAATATACAAAATGCCAAGGAATTGTTTTTTTCTCCATGTGAAAGGATTATTTATTATTACCTCTTATCCCGATCCTTTCCCTGTAGGAGGGGGAGAAAAGCAAATATAAAATACCACCTCCTGATTCGACTCTTTCCAGCTGTCGCGATTACGCTTTGGGGTGGCGATGCTCGATGGGCTAGGGAAAAAGACTAAATACCTGTCGTACTGACATGATAGTTTTTTGGGTTGATTTTATTCCAGTATTATCCTTGCAAACGAGGATCCCGAAATGAGTTCAGGATGACAATTCGGAAAACGAGGGCACAAAATATTGTGCCCCTACGGGGTAAATGCAAAATGCTAGATGAGGCATTTGCTCTATTCGAATTGGACAGCAGCGCAGACTGAAGTCTGCTACTCCGTTTGGCAGAGAGGTATTAGATAAAGTGCAGGAAGGACAGTCCTTTTGATTCTGCAAGGACTATCATCATGTAAAAAAAAGAAGAGGCTTTTATGCCTCTCTCAAGTCTATCTTATAAAGTTTGTTGTCGTTGCCGATTAAATATACCAAGTCTCCGTCGCCGAGATAGAAGATGCCTCGACCGGAAGCATTGTCCGTCAGGTAGAAAGTGTTGCGGCCGTCGCGGCTGTCCAGCTCGGTGAATTTGAATGAATTGCTTTCTTGGTAGAGGAGATGTTCCTCGTCGGCGTAGACGTAGATATTACTGAGGGTGCCGCTGAAACGGGTGAGGAGTTCGTTTTCTCCTGCCGATTTGATCGGCTGGGAAGTTTTGTCTTCGACATAATATACCCAGATTTCATTATTGTTGTAATAGAGAATGCGCTGTCCTCTTTGGAAGAAGCGAGCGTCTTTTATCCCGGAATTTATTTTGCGCGTCTGGGCGTCACGGTCGATGAGGTAGAGTGTGTTATTGGAGAGCACAAGCAGCCTGCCTCCGTACCTTTGTAGAGAGAAGGCGGCTTTTTTGGTAAAGCCCTCGGGCATCAAGCTTATGCGCACGCTATATGTCGGATTGTCCAGATTGATAGAATAGAGGGCGGGAGTGATGGAAGTATCGTCGTCCTTGAAAAAGAAAAGTGTGCCTTGATAAACATAGAAATTGTTGATGCCTGTACCTACTTGCTCGATTTCTTTGTTGACATAGTCGAAAGAAAAGACGGCATTGTCCTTGCCGAAGATAATGTAATGGTCGAACAGATAGACAGGGGTATCGGGGGTCCGGCTCAGGGTTTCGGCCACGTCAGTGGAAACGAGATAGACTCGGTTGCTGTCGCGCAGGTCGATGAGATAAAGGTTGGCGGTGGTTTCGATGGCGACACGTCCGTCATCTTCGGTCCACTTTACGTCCTGAATCTCTCCCATCAGAGAGAGTTGCGTCTCGTCGAGTACCAGGCTATACTTTTCGTCGCGGATATTTACCAAAAAGAGCCCGGACTCGACGCCTACTGTACCCTGAAAGAGCAGCTCGTTCTTGTTCGTGGCTATATAAGTTTTGCCGTCGATGGGGAGGGTCAGGTCGGGGAGCACCGGCGTATTTTCGTATTTATTCTTTAGAAGCACGATATTTTCATATTTGTCCACCTGTCCGGACTTGATGGTCACGTTCTTCCGCCATTCGTTGAAGTTGTCTTGGTTAACTTTGATTTCGTAGGTCCTAGGCTCGAGATTTTCGATTTTGACAAAAGCGGAAAGTACTCCGCCGAGGAAACCGTTGTTTTTAAAAATCTCGTCGTCTTTGTAAATAGTAGCGTCTCTGGGGGTCGTCCGCAGCACGATGGCGCCGGCTTGGAAACTTTCGCCCGTTTTCGGGTCGTAGTTATATCCGAAACTGTAATATAGCGTACCGGCCAGGATTAGAAAGAAAACGCTAATGCAAAGGTAAAAATACACCTTGAATTTTGAATCTTTCATTATAATAGTTAAGTTAGTTCTGTCTGCATTCTACCAAATTTTAGCTAAATTGACAATCGGGGGTGTAAAAGATAGAATTAGATTATAGTCTTGATATTGTGGGGAGGTGTGAGGCTGTTTTTGGAGATGAAATATCGTAGTCACCTTCGCGAACTCACAATAGGTTATGTCACTCCGTAGGTGCGCTACTGCGGACCGAAGGTGGAGCGAAGAATCTCGTTTTTGTGCGGGATATATCGGGTTTCTTCGGGGTACCTCAGAATGACAGATAATCGGGGTCTTACGCGGAATTTATGGAATAAATTTTGAATATTTTAAGTACAATCTTATGTTTGTAAGGAAAATCGGAATAGATTTGGGTACGGCTAATATCTTGGTGTTCGTACCGCAAAAAGGGGTTGTGGTGAACGAGCCTTCTGTGGTGGCTGTGTCGATAGCTGAGAATCGGATTTTGGCGGTGGGCAACGAGGCCAAGAAGATGCTTGGAAAGACTCCAGACAGTATTACGGCCAGTCGGCCTGTTCAGAACGGTGTTATCGCGGATTATCGCGTGACGGAGGCGATGATAAGATATTTTGTGGAGAAGGTGAGCGGTAAATTCCGCCTTTTTAAACCTGAGATAATTATTTCCGTTCCTGCCGGCATCACTTCCACTGAGCGGCGTGCGGTGATTGATGCTGCAATGCATGCCGGAGCTAAAGCGGCTTATGTCGTCAAGGAGCCTATTTTGGCGGCTATCGGTGCGGGTATCGCCATCAATACTCCCTGTGGAAATATGATTATCGATATCGGCGGGGGGACTTCCGAGGTGGCCGTTATATCTTTGGGCGGAATCGTAGCCTTTTCTTCGGTGCGCGTGGGCGGTGATAAATTCGACGAAGCTATCGCTGATTATATCCGCAAAAAGCACAACGTCTCAGTGGGAGACAGGAACGCGGAAGAGATCAAGATCAAGATCGGCAGTGCGTTGCCTCTGGAAGAAGACCAGTTTATGGAGATTCGCGGACGGGACCTCGTGAGCGGATTGCCCAAGACTATCCAGGTCAGTTCCAACGAAATCACGGAAGCGTTACGCGAAGAATTGCTGGAAGTGGTCAAGGCAGTAAAGAATGTTTTGCAGAAGACTCCCCCTGAACTTTCTTCCGACGTAATCGATCGGGGAATGGTGCTTTCCGGCGGCGGGGCGCTTTTGCGCAATCTGGACAAGCTTCTGTCCGAAGCGACTGGCGTGCCTTGCTATGTCGCTGACGATCCGCTTTTGTGCGTGGTGCGGGGAACGGGAATCGTGCTCGACAATCTCGATGTTTACAAACGTAATTTGATATCAAGAAAATAATCTTTATGAAAATAGGAATAGATATTTCACGCGTTTTTGTGAAGGAAGGAACCGGGACGGAAGAATATTCCCGTCAGCTTGTGACACATTTGGCGTCCATGGATACCGGCGCGGATAAATTTTTCCTGTATGTCAAAGAGGGGACAAAAATTGATTTTACATTGCCTTCGAATTTCTCTGTGCGAGAGGTTCGGGGCAATTTTCTTTGGACGCAATGGCATCTTGCGTGGGAGCTGTGGATTCATCCTGTCGATGTTTTTTTTGTGCTGGCGCACACCATACCGTTTTTGCATCCGAGGAAAAGCGTGGTGACTGTCCATGGCTTGGAATTTAAGAATTGTCCCGACTGTTATACTTGGAAACAGCGGAGGATTTTAGAAAGGGATACGAGGTTTTCAATAGCTTCCGCTGCAAAGATTATCGTACCTTCGGAAAATACCAAACGAGATATCGTGAAATTTTATAAAGTGCCGCTGGAAAAGATCAGTGTGGTATATCACGGCGCACCTGTTGTATCGGATATAGAGAAGAAAAATAATAGGGAAGTATTTAATATCCTGTTTGTGGGTAGGATGGAAAAGCGTAAGAATGTAGCGAGGATGGTCCGGGCTTTTGGAATGTTTATGCAGAAGATGGAAGAATCGTCTCCGGGATGTGGAGAAAATGTGCGATTGATCCTGGCGGGCAAGGTCGGTTACGGCCACAAGGAAATCCAAAAAGAAATTACGAAATCCGCATATGGGAAAAATATTATAGAAAAAGGTTATGTTTCAGAAAAGGAGAAAGAGAAATTATACGCGGATGCAGATGTGTTTCTTTTCCCCTCGCTTGCCGAAGGTTTTGGTTTGCCGGTCTTAGAAGCGATGAGTTACGGCGTGTCGGTTGTTACTTCCCGCGAGACCGCACTTGCGGAGATTGCCGGTGATGCTGCGCTTCTGGTTGATCCTACGAGAGAAGAAGATATCGCGTATGCGCTTTGGAAGCTTTTTGTCAGCTTGGAGGAAGGAGAAAATCTGGTCCGTAAGGGATATGAAAATCTGCACAGATTCAGCTGGGAAAAGTGCGCGCGTGAGACACTGGATGTATTAAAGAAGTGGAAATAGGTACTATTTGAAAAATGCGGAAGGAAAAATGGCTGGGGATTGTTTATCCCCCCCCTCACCCCGACCCTCTCCCGATGGGCGAGGGAGAAATGCAATGCGACGCTCCTTTATTAAATATAATTCGAATAGGTAGATTTATGATTCAAATTACTTACTTTGTTCATGGAACAACTATAGATAACCAAAAAGAAATATCGTCGGGCTGGAACGATGTCGATCTTTCTGAATTAGGAGTAGAACAATCTATCAAGCTTAAAGAACAGATAACAGATAAAAATTTTGATGTTGTTTTTTGTTCTGACCTGAAAAGGGCTTATGAATCTGCGCGACTTACTTTTGAAGATAGTTTAGATATTGTTCAGGATAAAAGATTACGAGAGTGCAACTACGGTAAATATAATGCCAAGCCATCGGCTATCGTTGAGCCGATGCAAGAAAAAATGATTTATGATAGATTTCCGGATGGTGAAAGTTATGAAGATGTAAAAATAAGGATGTCCGACTTTCTTGATTTCTTGAGGGAAAAATTTGATGGCAAAAATATTGCTATCGTTGCTCATAAAGCCCCACAGCTTGCCCTTGATGTTTTATTGAAAAATAAGAACTGGGAACAGGCGTTTGCAGATGATTGGAGAAAAGCAAAGTCTTGGAAGCCGGGATGGGAATATGAGATTTAGTCGGGGGTAAAGTGTGTCATTCCCGCCCTTGCTGTGGTAAGGATAAGCTCCAGTGGGAATAATCTAGTATAGATATGTCATTCCCGAGACTATGCAGATAAAACACAATATAACGCCCGTGAATTATAGTAACGGGATCGCCACGTCGGGGCACCTTCTCGCAATGACAAAAACAAATCGAATCAGGCATTGAGTGATGTTGAGGACTAAAGTGTCTTGGTCGGCAATTAAAACCGGGGATTCTGTCGAGACTATCACCTTAATGGTTGGAATAATCCGTATTTAAATATTTAATATAATGGAAAGCCCGAAAGAATTGAGCAAGCCGAAGGTCGCTATTGTCCACGATTTTCTTACTTATTGGGGCGGAGCGGAACAGGTTCTGTTATCTTTGCACCATATTTACCCCGACGCGCCGATTTATACCCTGCTTTACGATAAGAAGATGGACGAATATTTTCCAAACGCGCGCATACGGGTTTCTTTTTTGGGCAAGTTGCCGAATTTTTTGAAAAAGCGAAAAAAATTTATGCTGCCCCTTCTTCCGACGGCGGCGGAGACTTTCGATTTGAGCGGATTCGATCTCGTCATTTCCAGTTCCGGGTCTTTTGCCAAAGGTGTAATCGTGAAGCCGCGGACACTGCACGTTTCATACTGCCACGCTCCGACGCGATTTCTCTGGGACTGGTACCAGAATTATTTGAAAGAGAACCATGTCGGAAAAATTAAAAAGTTGCTCGTGGTTCCCGTTTTGCACCTGATTCGGATATGGGATCGCAGCGCTTCGGAGCGGGTCGATTTTTATGTTGCCAATTCGCGAAATACAGCGCTTCGGATCAAGAAATTTTATGGGCGCGACAGTAAAGTGATCTATCCGCCGGTTGACTTCAAGAAATTCAATGAAATGAAAAATCTGCCGAGTGTGCCGGAGAAAGATTATTATCTCATAGTCTCGCGCCTCAGCCCTTACAAAAAAATCGATATCGCAATCACCGCTTTTAACAAGATGAATCTGCCTCTCGTCATCATCGGCGAAGGGGGAGATCGTAAGCGATTGGGGAAAATGGCGGAGAATAATATCACGTTTGCGGGTTTCCAAGACGAGAAGCATTTGGCGGCATATTATGAGGGAGCCAAGGCGGTGATTTTCCCCGGCGAGGATGATTTTGGCATTACTATTGTGGAGGCGATGTCCTTCGGCAAGCCGGTACTGGCTTATGCTCGCGGTGGCGCGCTGGAGACGGTTACCCCGGGGAAGACAGGCGAACTCTTCGCAAGTGAGGTGCCGGAAATATTGGCGGATGGAGTGAGAAGGATGAGCCGGAATATGGAAAAATATAATACTCAAGAAATAAAAGCATTTGCGGAGAAATTTTCTCGGGAGAATTTCGAGAAGAGATTCAAGGAGTTTGTCGATGAGGCACGCCGGCGGGAGTAGAATCTTTTATTGAAAGCTGGGGGCAATCGTGTTATTGCGAGGAGGTACTACAATATAGCCTGTCCTCGCGGAGGCGGGGACGGCAATCCCGATATTATGTGGGAAAACTTAATATAAGGAATAATCTTGTACCCCCACCCCGCCCCTCTCCCGATGGGAGAGGGGATGTGTTTGCTTTTGTGTTGTTTGCAGAGACGCGATGTATCGTGTCTGATGTTTCAGTGAAAATATACCAAGCCGTTATGTTTGTATTTTTTTAAAAGGGCACAAGATATTGTGCCCTTACGACTATAAAAGGTTTGATTCCAGAGCCTAAATATGGTAACCTAAATATATAAGGACAAAAATATGATTGCGGAAAGAGAATTTGTTGGTAATACGAAAATCGTCCGTTATTTGGACAAGGTCCTGGAAAAGGGCTGTGTTTCGCATGCTTATCTTTTTGAGGGGCCGGAGCGTGTCGGTAAGATGACTATGGCGCTTGCTTTTGCCGCTGAATTATTGCAGGACACTTCGTCTGATGTGCTTGCGAATCCTGACCTGGTCCATATCTATCCCGATGAGGAGAAAAAACAGATCAGTGTGGAAGCGATGCGAGGTATGCAGAAAAGTCTCAGCTATTTTCCTCTAAAGGCTCCGTACAAGGTGGTGATCATTGAAAAGGTCGAGATGCTAGGTCCGTCGGGAGCAAACTCGATTCTCAAGACGCTTGAGGAGCCGGGGGCGACTTCGGTGATTATTTTGGTGGCGTCGGATATGAAAAAAATCCTTGCTACGATAAAATCCCGGTGTCAGGTTTTGAATTTTAATGCGGCCTTCGGACCGGAATTGCGGGAATTTCTGCTCCGTAAGGGTCCGCATGCCGATATCGATGAGATTTTGGAGCTGTCGCAAGGCAGACCCGGAATGGCAATCGGCCTGTTGGAGGATGCCGAGCTTCTACAAGAGGCGAAGGCGGAGAAGGCGAGGGTGCTGGAGCTTTTTTATCAGGGTAATTACGCAAGAATGGAAAGTGCGAGCCATATATATGGGTTGGAAAAAGAAGAAGCAGCTGCAGTTTTGAATGGGTGGATAGTTACTCTCCGGTCGGAACTTCTGAAAAGCTTTGCAGAAACGGGGGTGGGTACTCAAGAGAAAAAAGAGAAAATGAAAGCTGCCATTGAAAAGACGATGTTGACACGTGAAGATATTTTGGAAAGAAATGTAAATCTCAAACTTGCGATAGAGAATTTAGTCTTAAACTTTAAATAATTATTATTCTTATGCCAAGTAAAACAAAAAAAATATTTCTGGTGGGCATGCTTTCTTTGGTTACGGTTTCTTTTTCCGGTTGTCTGGGAATTTCGACGAACAGTACCGGTACTGCGGCACAGAGGAATGATAGTCAGGGAGTTTTTAAGACTACCGACGGCGGCAAGACCTGGGCGCAAAAAGTCTCTATCGACGGGCAGCCGGAATTTATGTTGGATCAGGTCCAGACCGTAAGTATTGCCATCGATCCGGACAATACCCAAATTCTTTATCTCGGGACTATGGGCAACGGCATGTACAAGACGGAAAACGGTGCTGACTCTTGGCACGCTCTCGGCGACCAGAACGGTAAATTCCGGAACACCGCTTCGGTCTATGATATTGAAGTGGAGCAAGGCAATCCGAGCATCGTCTATGCCGCGACACTGAATGACAATCGCGGGGTGCTGATGAAGACGGAGGATGGCGGCAACAGCTGGACGGAAAGCTATATCAGTACGGAGCCGGGCAAGCCCATCAGGCGGGTCCAGGTAGACCCGGTACAGAAGAATATCGTGTATATCAGTACGGATCAGGGAGGATTTTTGAAAAGCACGGATCGGGGGCACAGTTGGCAGAAAATCAAATGGTTCCAGACAGGTGTAAGAGATTTCGTGGTGGATTATACCAATAACAAAGGAATCATCCTTATGTCGCATAAGGGGCTGTACAAGACTACTGACGGCGGTGTCGATGAAGAGAAGAGTTGGCAGAATCTTACTCCGGCACTCACAAAGTTTTTGAATATACGACAGGCCACGGTGGAGCAGATTACGTCTCTTTCCATCGACAATCAGAACCCGCTAGTGATTTATATTACATATGATAATTTTATCTTTGTATCTCGCGACGGCGGACTGACTTGGGACACATTGAATACTATCACTCCTACATTATCTTCCGCCTCCAATAACGTGCCGGAAATCAAGAAGATCGGGCTGATGAACGGCACTATATATTACGGCGCCGGCAACGCGCTCTATAGGAGCGATGACAAAGGAGTATCCTGGGCAAGTTTTGACATACCTATCCTGGGTGATGTAAAATATACTGTCAGTGACCCTAAAGATTTGAATATTATCTACGTGGGCGCACTGTACGTGAAATAAATTTATCAATAATTTTGAATAATCATATGAATTTACAAGAAGACCTGGAAAAGAACATGAATTTTTTCAAGAGCGAGATTGCATCACTTAGTATCGGTCGTGCTACTCCGTACTTGGTCGAGGATGTGACTGTCGACTATTACGGTACACCGACTCCGCTCAAGCAGGTAGCCACGATCGGAATTCCCGATTCGCGTACCATCACTATCCAGCCTTTTGACAGATCGATTCTCAAGGATATCGAGAAGGCAATTAATCTGGCGCAGCTGGGGCTCAATCCGGGCAATAACGGGGAAATGATCCGTATCGCGGTGCCGCAGCCGACCGAAGAAAGAAGAAAGGATTTGGCGAAGCTTTTAAACAAGATTTTGGAGAATGCCCGTGTCGGGGTGCGTAGTGCGCGCGAGGAAGCGATGAAAGAAATCAAGAATGCGGAAAAGAACGGCGAAATCGGCGAGGACGACCGCTTCACGCAGCAGGAAGAAATCCAGAAGCTGGTCAATGATGCCAACTCGAAACTTGAGGAAGAATCAAAAAAGAAAGAAGCTGAAATATTAACCGTATAAGAGGGTAGCTGGATGTGATCGATAATTTTTGTAAAGATTCCGGGTATTCTGATTGTCGTCGCGGTGCTTCCTCCGCGCAATTATACAAGCTTAATAATTCTCTGACAGAATGTTAATTGAAACAAATACACGCTAAGTTTGTCATCCCGAAAGGCGTACTCGCCTGAGGGATCTGGGAAATATATTAGCTATTGTGAATATTATCTATAAAGATAACTTTATTATCGAATATGATGTCTTTCCCGGATTCCGGGGGGGGCGCAGAGGGCACAAGATATTGTGCCCCTACAATTCGGAATGACGAAATATATTTGGTTTTTAAAGCACAAAAGTATCTATTCTGTTAAGAATGTCAGTAAATTATTAAACTTGTACGGCAATAAAAATCATCGCGGGCTTTCGAAGACGGGGTTATAAAATATAAAAAATAAACATGACAATTTCCACCATAATAATTTTTCTTCTGGTTCTAGGCGTAATCGTTTTTATTCACGAGCTCGGGCATTTTATGACGGCCAAATATTTTGGCGTCAAGGTCGACGAGTTCGGTTTGGGTTTTCCGCCGAAAATCTACGGCAAGAAAAAAGGGGAGACGGAATACACTCTCAACTGGATTCCCCTCGGGGGGTTTGTCAAAATTGCCGGAGAAGATGGCGAGAACCGCGACGATCCCCGCAACTTCGGCGCCAAGCCGGTATGGCAGCGGGCGATCATCCTTTCGGCCGGAGTTATTATGAATTTTGTTTTGGCGATAGTCATTTTCAGCGCTATCTTTATGTCTGGTTTTCCGACCGATGTTACCGGCGTTGATAAAGCCGAACTTCCTGCGGGAACGGAGAGCTACGTCCAGATAACTGGTATTTCCGAAGGCAGCCCGGCAGAAGATGCTGGCATTATGGCGGGAGATAAAATATTGAAAGCGGGGGAGAACGAAGTATATGGCGTGGAAGATCTGCAAAATTATACGGCAGAGAATCAAGGCGTGAATGTGACACTTACCCTCAATCGGCAAGGAGAAACGATTCAAAAAGAAGTTTTTTCCAGAGAGAATGGCAATGGGCAGGGGGCAATCGGTGTATCTCTATCTGAAGTTGCAATCATTTCTTATTCTCCGCTGGAGGCTATCAAGGCGGGATTTGTTCACACGAAGGATCTTACCGTCTATATCTTGCAATATCTCAAACAGACGCTTTATGAACTTTTCACCACCGGCGGGACTACCACTGATGTTTCCGGTCCGATCGGGATGGTATCGATGACACAGCAAGCGGCGCAGATGGGGTTTGTTGTCCTCTTGAATTTTATGGCCCTTATCAGTGTCAACTTGGGTATCGTTAATATTCTGCCCCTGCCGGCACTGGACGGCGGGCGAATAGTATTCCTCCTCATCGAGAAGATAAAAAAATCACCTGTGAGTACGGAATTCGAAGCTAAGATTCACAATGCGGGATTTATGATGCTGATGCTACTGATGCTGGTTGTGACCGTAAAAGATATCGCGAAGCTGGGAGTGTGGGGGAAGATAATGGGAATGTTTTAATCTTATAGAAGGTAATCATTCGTAGTCCTTGTCTGTCATTCCGGAATTTCGCTTCGGCGAAATATCCGGAATCCCTGTATAAAAGGCAATAAACGCTTGGAGCTAGGTTGATTAAATAAAAAAAGACCGCATCGGTTAGATTTGGTCATGCAAATTGCAAACTTGTTTTTTTTATTCTTTTTTATATACCAGATTTATTATCTGGTAATTATCTGGTATTTCTTCGAGATTTAAGGTTACTTTTTCACCTTCTTCCCCTCCCTCTTCTTCTCCTGCGTCGTTTATGATTTCTATTGCGTCCTGTAGGGTGGGCAGTAAAGCAGGCAGATATTTATGCTTTAACTTAATCTCCAAAGACCCTGTGGTTAAAAGGTTGTCCTTTTGCTCTGTTGCTTGTAAATGCGCATCGCTAATCATCTTTACGACTATGTCGTCTATATCATCCCGGCTTAATAGGAGCGCCGAAGGCATGATGTTTCTGAGTCTTTTTGGTAAGTTCGTCATCATAGTAACCTTTTCATTCATTACAATAAGGAATAGCATCTAATTAATAAATCGTCAATACTAACAACCCATATGAAACAATCTAAACTGTTCGGAAAAACCACTTATGAGGTGCCCAAGGACGAGGTGAGCAAGAACGCTCAGCTTCTCATCCGGGGCGGCTTTGTTGATAAATTAATGGCGGGCGTGTATTATTACTTGCCGTTGGGGCGGTGTGTTCTATCCAAGATCGAGAATATTATCCGTGAGGAGATGAACGCTGTCGGTGGGCAAGAAATCTTGATGAGCGCCCTGCAGAAGAAGGAAGACTGGGTCAAGACCGGGCGCTGGGATGTCGACGTTATGATGAAAATCGAGAGCAATCTCGACAAGGAATTCGGTCTAGGCTGGTCGCACGAAGAAGCCGTAACGCCGCTGGCGCAAAAATATGTGAAGTCGTATAAAGATTTTCCGTTTTCACTCTATCAGATTCAGACCAAGTTTCGCAGTGAGAAACGCGCCAAGTCGGGGATACTCCGCGGGCGGGAATTCTTGATGAAAGATATGTATTCTTTTCATACCAGCGTGGAGGACTTGGATAAGTTTTATCTGGAAGCCAAGGAAGCATATTTCAAAGTATTCGAACGCGCCGGGCTACGGGACAAGACCTATTACACTTACGCTTCCGGTGGAGATTTCTGCAAATACTCGCATGAATATCAGACCCTGACCGAGGCGGGTGAAGATCATATTCACATCTGTGATAAATGCGGCATCGCTATCAATGAAGAGGTGATGGGCGACCTGGAGAGAAAATGTCCGGAGTGCGGTAGCAGCGAGCTACGCGAAGAAAAAGCTATTGAGACCGGGAATATCTTCAAACTGATGAACCGTTACACTGACCCCTTCAATTTCAAATTCCAGGATAGCGACGGGCAGGAGAAGAATGTGATGATGGGTTGTTATGGCATCGGACTCAGTCGGCTGATGGGAACGGTAGCGGAAGTGCTCTCCGACGAGAAGGGAATCGTCTGGCCCAAAGAGCTCGCGCCGTATCAGGTGCATCTGGTATCTTTGGGAAATGGCGATGAGGTGAAAACCAAAGCGGAGGAGATCTATAAATCTCTGCAGGAGCAAAAAATAGAGGTATTATTCGACGACCGTGAAGAGTCGGCAGGGGTCAAGCTCAAAGACTCCGACCTGATCGGTATCCCACTGCGTATCGTGGTGAGCGCCAAGACCTTGGACAAGAATGCGGTGGAAATCAAGAAGCGAAGCGAGGAAAATTTCGAGATTGTCGAAACGGATAAATTGCAGGAATATTTAGCTGAAAATTTGTAATCATGCTGGCTTTATTGTCATAAACGCAGGACCGAATCTTTGGATTCGGTCTTTTTGGAATATATGCCACGTACCCAGATCTTTTGGAGTACACGCCGGAGCGTGGTCTCCGGACCCGGTCTTTAGGGTTTGAAATATCTTCATTTAAACCATCCGTCATGGCGTTTCCTAAGTGTCGTAAAATAGATTTAACTCTATTTATCATTCTTCTGCAAGGCTGTCATCCCGGAATTTGTGAAATAAATATCCGGGATCCCGTTACCAAGCCAATAATACGTCGTTATACAACCGAACCATAATATTCGCTTTGCATAGTCTCGGGATGCCGGATATTTCGCAGTAACGAAATTCCGGAATGACAAATGTAAAAATGGTTCTTATCTTTTTGCGCTCCGAAATAACAAAATAATAGTTTTAGCGCAGGTAATGTTATTCACAGAATTGAGATAGGAAAGTTCCGATATTCACATTCTCAAACCCCGCCCGATAAGCGGGATTTTTTGCCAGTTTCTCTATTTATGTTATACTTGTATCTGAGAGATTTTTACTTGTAATAATCCTGATTTTATGTTCAATAAACTATTCGGTTACTTGAGTCATGATGTTGGAATCGACCTCGGAACCGCCAATACTCTTGTTTACGTCAAGGGGAAAGGCATTGTTATCAATGAACCTTCCGTGGTGGCGGTCAATAAGAAAACCGGTAAGATTTTGGCTATCGGCAAGGAGGCCAAGAAGATGGTGGGAAAGACTCCAGGGCATATCGTTGCTACTCGTCCTTTGGTGGATGGGGTGGTTTCTGATTTTGAAGTTACCGAGCAGATGCTTAAATATTTCATTGATAAAGTCCATCAGCAGTCTTTCGCGCTTTTCCCGCGGCCGCGTGTCGTGGTGGGTGTGCCGTCGGGTGTCACGGAAGTGGAAAAGAAAGCGGTTATCGATGCGACAATCAGTGCCGGTGCGCGCGAGGCTTATCTTATCGAAGAGCCGATGGCGACTGCAATCGGGGTAAGACTGCCGGTACAGGAAGCAGCGGGGAATATGATTGTCGATATCGGAGGCGGGACCACTGAGGTTGCTGTCATTTCTTTGGGTGGTATCGTTGCCAGTCGGAGCTTGCGTACTGCCGGCGATGAGCTTACCGAGAACATTATCCAGTTCGCCCGTGATGAATTCAATTTACTGCTCGGAGAAAAGACTGCTGAGGATATCAAGATCACTATCGGTTCGGCTTATCCTTTGGAGGAAAAATTGGAAATGGCTATGCGCGGACGTGATCTCGTAACCGGGCTGCCGAAAGAAGTGATGATCAACGATGAGCAGGCGAGACGCGCACTCAGCCGATCTGTGAAAATCCTTGTGGAAAATATCAAAGCTACTATCGAAGAAACTCCGCCTGAGCTGGTGTCTGATATCATGAGCAAAGGTATCGTACTGGTCGGAGGAGGAGGAATGCTCAAGGGGCTGGATAAATTGGTCAGCGAGCAGACCAAAATGCCTGTGAAAGTAGCTGATGACCCTCTGACAGCGGTGGCGCGCGGGGCGGGAATCGTTTTGGAACATATCGACGAACTGAGCGAAGTTTTGGTTTCAATGAAGAACGAGAAGTCTCCTTTTTAATAGTTTATTCGTGCTTTAGAGACGGCGGTATTGCCCCGCCTTCGTAAAAGGTCAAGGAATTTTTTTATTCCCCCTCGACTTGCTTCACTACGTCATAGCCTTTGGCGTGCTAAGGAGAAATTCCCTCTCGCCGTCGCTCCGCTATGGTGTGGCGAAGCCCGATGGGAGAGGAGACGAGGTAAGCCCGTCGTAAATTTTTAATCTCTCACCGGTATGATTCCTCGCTTTTTGGGGCGAAAAATAAAATAAATTTCCACCGGATATCTCGTCCGCTTGCGGCGGTGTAATTCATTGCCGTATCAGCGTGCTGTGCGGTAATCCATTAAATCAAAAATACCGTATGCAAAA
Source organism: Minisyncoccota bacterium (assembly GCA_028690055.1). Classification (GTDB taxonomy): domain Bacteria; phylum Patescibacteriota; class Minisyncoccia; order JAHIHE01; family JAGLIN01; genus STD2-77. The sequence continues at coordinate 35,037 of JAQVBZ010000004.1, forward strand.
AACTGTGATCGGTTCCAAAAAATTGTTCCTCGTATTTCTGGCCCTGGGGGTGCTGCTGCTTTTGAGTAGCTGGGGAGTCTTGCAGGGACCTAAGAACGCGGTCATTTCCGTGCTCTCTCCGACTCAGTCCGGCTTCGTATCCTCGTCGAATATTTTTGGAGATTTTTTTTATACGATGCAGAAAATCGGCGAGTTCAAAGATGAGAACAAAAAATTGCAAGAAGAGAATAATTCGCTCACTTATGAGCTCTCGCAGATGCAAGAAGTGCAGCGGGAGAACGGCGCCTTGAGGGAGGAACTGAAGTTCAAAGAAAATCTTTGTACCGGCACTGAATGTATAGATTTCAAGATGGGAAAAATCATCGCACAGAGTTCTGACGGTTATGGGCAATCTATCACGATCAATCTGGGATCGGAAGACGGCGCATGGATGAATCAGGCAGTCACGTCCTCAGGCGGCGTAATGATCGGAAAAATAGTGGAAGTTCTCAGTGATTATTCCAAAGTGGCGCTGATCGTATCTCCGGAGAGTTCGGTCAATTGTCTGGCGCAGACCACGCGTGCCAACGGGTTGGTTAAAGGCGCATACGGGATGGGGGCCAAATTGGAAATGATAGATCAGAGCGAGGAGCTGGTTTCCGGGGACATCGTAATCACCTCCGGGCGGGAAGAGGGGATCCCGAAAGGTTTGCTCTTGGGAAAAATCCAGAATATCGAAGCATCTCCGAATATGGTCTTCAAGACCGCCGAGCTGGAATTATTTGCCGACTTCGGGCATATCGAAGAAATATTCTTAGTGGAATCGAAATGAACGACCGGATAAATTATTACATTTTCTTACCTTTGATTTTTTTCGCTTTCTTGTTGGAGACGGCTTTTTTGCCTTCTTTGATATGGGGAGATATCCAGCCGGAGCTGGTACTGATAGCCCTGATTGCTTCTGTCTTTCTGTCTACGTCATCCGATTTTTTGTACACGGCTTTTCTGCTCGGGATAATTTTTGATTTTTATTTCGGCGCCAGCTTCGGAGTCTTCACGGTGAGCATGGTCCTGACGTCCGTGTTCGCATCTCTATCAAAGGACAGATTCATGAAAGAGGAGAGTTTCGGCAAGATTATCGGGCTGAGTGTTTCAGTAATGCTTTTTTATAATTTGCTTTATCTGTGTCTGCTGGCCTTTGCCTTTGGTGCAGAGGCGTCTTTCGACTCGGCGTTCATCTGGAAGAAAATATTTTTCGATTCGCTGTATGCTATTATCCTTATTTTTCCCGTGATGCGTCTTATCTCTAACAAAAAACAATGAGAGGATATTCTATAAAACAAAAGAGAGAGGAAGTGGATTTTGAGGAGATCCTGCTGGATGAGAAGCACAAGGATAGCGGTAAGATCGACAACTATTTCGACTCCAGAAAGATCAGGAACTTGGGATTGCTTTTTTGCGTAATCATCATCGGACTTTTCGGGCAGCTTTTTTATTTGCAATTTGTTCAAGGGGACCATTATTCCGCGATTTCCGACAAGAACTATATCCGTACTACCAAAGTGCGGTCTGCCCGCGGTATCATCTATGACCGCAATATGACGCAGATCGTTTTTAATGTTCCCGTTTTTGATCTGGTCATTGTGCCTGCCGATTTTTTCAAGGATCGGGACGGTGTCGAGGACAAGAAGAAAGCGCTTGCTGCGGCGATGGGAATTTCCGATGTGGATTTTGCGCAAAAGATCCAAGGTACGGCTCCGACGTCCTATGAGTCATTCATCGTTTTGGAGAAAATAGAAAAAGAAAAAGCGCTTGTGATCGACGAGAAGATAAAAGGTATGGCGGGGGTAAAATTGGAGAATAGTGCCATTCGCAAATATAACGACGGGCAATTCTTTTCTTCGGTCATCGGTTACAGCGGGAGAATCAACAGAGAAGAGTTGGATGCGAACCAAGATTATCTACCGACTGATATTATCGGTAAAGATGGGCTGGAATATTTTTATGAACAAGATCTGCGTGGCACGTATGGGACTATGGAAGTCGAAGTGGACTCACTAGGCAGAGTGAACCGTACGATGCAGAAAGCTGACCCGGTGGCGGGGGACAATCTGGTGCTCAATATCGACGCGGAACTACAGAAACGCCTGTACAAAGACGTGGAGGAGATGGCCATCAAGAACGAGGGGAGTACGGGAGGATCGGTGGTCGCCATCAATCCGCAAACCGGAGCCGTGCTGGCGCTGGTCACTTATCCTTCTTATGATAACAATGCTTTTGAGGGCGGCATCAGCAAGGACGAATATAATAGGCTTATAAACGATGAGAATAAACCTCTTTTTAATCGTCCCATAGCCGCCGAGTATCCGCCGGGTTCGACTTTCAAGCCGATGATGGCCGCGGCGGCGCTGCAGGAAAATATCATTTCACCGACCCGGCAGATTTATGCTGGCGGCTCCATCAGTGTCGGTGCTTGGGTTTTTAATGACTGGAAAGTCCATGGTCAAGTAGATATGATAAAAGCTATTGCTCAGTCTTGCAATGTATATTTCTATACTGTCGGTGGAGGCTACGGTGATATCGAAGGGTTGGGCAATGAGCGTATCAAGAAATATGCCAATCTCTTCGGTATGGGGCAATTGACCGGTATTGATCTTTCGGGAGAAAAGGCCGGACTTATTCCCGACGAGGCCTGGAAGAGGGAAGTGAAAGATGAGCCGTGGTATATAGGTGATACTTATCATATGTCGATCGGACAGGGGGATGTTTTGACTACGCCGCTACAGATTGCGAATTACACCGCGGCCGTTGCCAACGGTGGTACTCTCTATAGGCCGCAGGTAGTGGACAAAATTGTGGATTCTGATGGAAATGTGGTGCGCGATATCGACAAGGAAATCTTGGCGGAGAATTTTATAGATCCGAAAAATATGGAATGGGTACAGAAGGGGATGTTGGAAAACGTACTTACCGGTTCGGGGCGCGCCCTTTCGATGCTTCCCGTACAGGCGGCTGGCAAGACCGGAACGGCGCAATATGCCGTAGGCAATAGCAAGATGCACGCTTGGTATACGGTCTACGCGCCTTATGATAATCCTGAAATAGTGATGGCGATCATGCTCGAAGGTGGAGGCCAAGGCCACGACGCTTCCGTACCGATCGCGAAAGATATCTTGCAGTGGTATTTCGGGGAAAGGATCACGGGGGTGAGTCCAGAGGCGCCAGCTGCGAAAACGCCATAGGATTATCTGTCATTCCAAAATGAGCGAAGCGATTGAGGAATCTGGGAAAGATGCGATGCAACTGGAATATTTATTTTAAAGATAATAATATTGCAGTATCGTGCATTTCCCAGATTTCTCACATTCGTTCGAAATGACAACTAAAAATAATTCTATGACTACAGAACAGTTTGAAATTTTGATTACTTTTTTCGGTGCTTTTTTCGGTGCTTTTTTTGCATTTATTTTCATGCTAAAAATTGAGCAGGGGCATCGAAATGAAGAGATCAAAAATGCACTTTTCGAAATTAGCGTCAGGAGTAGTGTTGATAATGAAATAGCTATTGATAAAAATATCTCGATCATAGGTTCTTTGCAAAAAGGAATTTCTGAAAACTCTTCTTTTTATTATCCCTTTGGTGGATTTTGTTTATTTCAAAAAAACAGTTCTGCGGTTTTAAATAAGCTGGGAGGTATTGACCTAATGTTTAAAATTATTGATTTTGATTATAAAACTCAAAAGATTAATCAGGAGATGAATGATATAGGCAAGCCTTTTTTGGGTAAAAATTTGATTAAAGAAAAAGATTCAAATAGTTTTTTTAACGGTGAAACTTATTTTGATTCAGATAGCTACGCAAATGATTTATTAGAAAAAAAACATGCGTTGGAAATGCTAGAGGAAGATAATATTAAGATTCTAGTAAGGACTAATACTTTGTTAAAAAAGAAAAATAAAGGGGTGTTTTTCAGATTGTTTCAAAATGATAAGGTTACTGATAACGATATAGAAAATGAACAGATAGAAATAGAGCAATTTAAAGAAGTTTATAAAAAGAGAAGAGAACCAAAAATAAATACTACAAATCTATGACCCACGAAGAAATTTGCGAAAGAATATTTGAGCACGCTTGTCGTTGTCTCAAGATGAAGGGCTTTACATTCAAGCCCAAGGTTGTCCGTGCGGGGGACGGGTATGTCAAAGTATATAAGCTGGGATATACTGATCTCGCTTCCAAATTGGTGGTGATTGATATCTATACGCAGAAGCTCAAGAAGCCGAAAAAATATAGTGGCATCCTCGCGGTGATGGCTCATGAATTAGCTCATCATCAGAAGAAGCCTTATCGCCAGCTTGACCTGAGGCGGAGGAAATGGATAAACCGCATCCATTATCCGGAATTTTATAAACAATGCAACAAGAATATCGAGAAGTTTAAGAAAGATAAGGTTTTGAAACAGTTCTATGAATAAAATATATCGTGGAGTAGCTGGTTTTAACCCGCGCCGTTGTCCTATGCTGTTTGAACCTCCGCAGTCGCACGTTCTGTTTGCATAGGATAGCAGCGCAGGTTAAAACCTGCTACTCCGCACGTATAATCTTTTAAATCTATGAATAAAAATAATCCTAAAAAAGTCTTCGTCGGTATCAGTGGCGGGGTTGATTCTGCCGCTTCGGCGACACTGCTTCAGCAGCAGGGTTTTGAGGTGACAGGAATATATATGCGGATTTGGAAAGAAAAAGGTTCGCCGCTGGAAGCGAAAGGGGAAGAGGAAAATGCCAGGCGTGTTGCCAAAGAATTGGAGATAGGATTCGTAACCGTTGACTTACGCAAAGAATTCAAGAAAGAAATTGTGGATTATTTTCTTTCGCAGTACGAGAGCGGTCGCACTCCCAATCCTTGTGTGCGGTGCAATCGTGAAATCAAGTTCGGGCTTCTCTTCAAGAAATCGATGGAAATGGGTGCGGACTTTTTCGCGACTGGACATTACGTCCGGATCAGGCAAAACATTTCGCAAGGGAAAAATGGGAGGAAAATTAAAAAATATAAACTTTCCAAAGCGAAAGACATACAAAAAGACCAGTCATATTTTCTCTATAATCTGAATCAAAAAATATTGAGCAAGACCATTTTCCCCTTGGGAAGCCTTACCAAACCGGAGGTCAGAGAAATCGCTAAAGAGAATAGCCTATTCGTGCACGACAAGTCCGATAGTCAGGAAGTATGTTTTATCACCGACAAATATTACGGCGAATTTTTGAAGAGGATGAAAGTGAAGATGAAAGCGGGGGATATCGTAGACGAAGAGGGTAATGTTTTGGGCGAACATCGCGGGCTGCCGCTTTACACGATCGGGCAGAGGCGAGACATCCGTATCGGCGGCACCGGACCGTATTTCGTGGTCGGACTCGATTACAGAAATAACCATCTGGTCGTGAGTCGCGACGGCAACAGTAAAAAATTATTTGTTAAAAAGTTCACTCTCCGTGATGTGAATTGGGTAGGCAAGCAGCCAGAGACTTATCCTCTTAAAGTAAAAATCAAAACCCGTTATCGTATGGAAGCGGTCGACTCGCAAGTCTCTAAAGAAAAAAATAAGATCATCGTCACGTTATCAAAAAAAAGCCGTGCTGTTATGCCTGGCCAGTCGGCAGTATTCTATTTGCGCAGTGATGTTCTGGGTGGCGGGGTTATCGATAGGATTTTGGAATGATACTAGATCGACTAAATCCGTTCCACAATCCAGCCATATAGTATTCGGAATTTCTCCCTCTCCCATCGGGAGAGGGTCGGGGTGAGGGGGAATAAAAGTACAATCATTATGTCACAGATTAATTTAATTTTGTATAAGTTTATCTCTAATTTTTAACTAAAAAAAATGGAAAACTCACAGAAAACAACGAAAATTTTAGTCGGAATAGTTATTCTTATTGTCCTTGTATTTATGGGAATAAAAATGTCGGACTTTCAAAAAAATGCGGAAGAGAAAACGTCGGCACCGGCATCCGAAGAAAACAATGCTTTGTTGGAAGAGAACGAAGAGGCGACTTCATCCGAGAATAACGACATTCAGTCGAGTGAGCCTGAAATCAATGAATCTACACCTGAGGAAAGAGCGAACCGGACCGTTTCGCCGTCAGATGCCGCCTCTTATTCTGAAAACGATTTGCCGGTAGATCCTAATTCTACGATGGATCCGGGAACAGATGCAATTGTTAATGACTAGGGTAGGTTTATCGCATTGGTTCTGAGATAATATACATGGACCTTTTGATTGTCATCCCGAAAGATGTACCCATCTGAGGGATCTGGGAAATATATCTGTTTGGGAGATATTGATTTTATAAATATAAATTTAAAACCGCATCGTATTTTTCCCAGATTCCTCAATCGGAGTACCTCATTTCGGAATGACAAAGGCGGGAGAGTATCACGAAAAAAAGAAGGTTAACGAAAAAAGAAAGCTAACGAAAAGCCAAAAAATCAATCATCTTCCTTCAGGCGAGAGAGAAGGGGGGCAGTATAATCTTCTGGAGTTATTTTAATTTAATAGATTTCATAGAAAATGAATCTATATTTCTTTATCTTTGAGTTCGGAGCCATCTTTGCTTTCTTGGCTGTTCTTTTTCATGAGAGGAAAAATGCGAAGATGATCGAGGTGCTGACGCTGGCTTTCGTCTACGGTATCCTTTTGGAGGCGCTTAATATCCATATGTCACAGGGGATATATGTTTACAATCCCGTCTTTATCTTGCAAATATTCGATATCCCTTTGGCCATCGGAGCGGGTTGGGCTATCATCTATTATCTTGCCCAAGGCACGGCGAAAAGATTTAATCTTTCTTGGTGGCAATCGTCTTTTTTGATGATGCTTATCGCGCTTTCTTATGACTTGGCGATGGACGCCATCGCTATCCGCTTGGGTTTTTGGAGTTGGAAAATTCCCCTTGACCAGGAATGGTTCGGCGTGCCTTATGATAATTTTTTTGGCTGGCTCGCAGTCGTCTGGACTTTCGCGCTTTTTATAAATCTGAGTTTTCAGGATTTTGTAAAAGAAAAATATCGCAAAATCGTCCGCTATCTCGCACCCGCCTTTGCCGCGCTTCTTTTGGGAATGGAAATAATGGTCTATATAAATCTCTCTGCTGTTTTGTCGGGCAAGTTTACTTGGGGCGAGGCGTTGGCACTCTATAACGGTCACGAATATGATTACGCTTATATCCCCGAAGTGCAAAAAGCGAAAGGCGGACTACTACTTTTTATAGTCTTATCTCTTTCTGTGCTATGTTTCTTCTGGATAAAAAAGGCGAAAGCGGTCTCGGCTCCGAAAGATAGTTTCGCGATTTATACCTCGCTGGCAATACACTCTATGTTTTTCTTTTTTCTTATTACTTCCGGAATCTATGAAGGTCATCCTATATTTATCATTATCTCTTTACTTACTTGCGCCTTCGTTCTACTTTTGGAGTCTAAGTCAAAAAGATAATGTGGGCGGTTGACTTCGTGGTTCTTATAAGATAAGATTTGAAAAAAGAGGGGGGGATGATACGATGGGAGTAGGACAAATACTCGAATTTGCTGCGATGGGCGAGATACCAACCGCTGTCTCTTACCTACGTAAGTTGCTCGGACCCGGTGAAGTTACAGACAAAATCAAGGAACTGATTGAAATCGGCGATATTGAAGATGCAAGAAGTCTCTTGATCCAGGGTAGGCAATCTTAAAAAGTTCTCTGACCTATGCGGTCCATTCGTGGAAGGTCGTGACAGAAATTCAGGAGACAGCAAGAAGCTGTTCTCTATTTTTTTTCACAAAAAACCAAATCGCTCGATTAAAGTTGTTGACATATCTTTCTTTTTTGCCTATTCTATCGCTAGGGTTTTGTGCCTCGAAATAAAATGAAAAAAATAGAAGGGTGATAAGAAAATGAGACCATTAAGAATGTATCCGACCTGTGGTGTTTTTTTTAATCCCGTGGAAATACTGGGTATCCCTCGAGATCTCAGGTCTATGGGGCTGAGAAAAGCAATACTAGTTTTTTGTGATAAGAGAACGGAGTGCCAAAAAGGACTTTTCCCGGCGGAGAAGATGTATCATGTGTGCAGAGAACTTGTTCTTCTGATAAAGGAAGAATTTCCCCAGAGCACGGATCCGTTACGTTTAATGAGGTTCCCGATGCCTTTATTGCGATGCGAGAGAGAAGAACTCTCTTGTTGAAATTGGCATTAAAAACGGACAAGAAGGTGTAATATGCGCGAAAGCATAAGACGCCTTTTATTTTTGTCTAAATAAAGAGAAGAAAAATTCTTCAGACATTGGTAATATGGTTATGGATATAATTTTTAAAGGCCGAACGCACACATGCTAAAGCATGCAAAAGTTCTTTTTTTAGTTTTTCCGACCATTGACACGCGGAATAAGCGAATATATAATTATATTCGTGCTCAATTTTAAAAAATCTATGAAAACAATGATTAAGAGAATTTTGCTGTCTTCTTCCCTGATTCTTGCCGCCGCGACAATGCCCGTCAGTCTTTATGCCAGCGGGTCTGAAGCCGGCTTGCAAGAAGCGACGTCTGTTTCTGAAATACTGCTCGCGCTGATCCTTATCCTTTTTGCGGCCAAAATCGGAGGGGAACTTTTTGAGAAGATGAAACAACCCGCGGTCTTAGGCGAGCTCATATTCGGTATACTTATCGGAAATATCGCCCTTCTGTCTGGAGATGTTTTTTCTTTCGGAAATCTTTTTAGCAATGAAATCATAAGCACCTTGGCAGAGCTGGGGGTTATGATATTGCTCTTTCAAGTCGGACTTGAATCCAATATCAAAGACATGATGAAGGTCGGGATATCATCAGTCTTGGTAGCTGTTATCGGCGTCGCCGTTCCTATGGTTTTGGGATATTTCGTTAGCAGTTGGATTTTGCCTGGGGCCGGATTCAATACTTGGTTGTTTATCGGTGCGACTCTGACTGCGACTTCTGTCGGAATCACTGCCCGTGTTTTAAAGGACTTAGGTAAACTGTCGATTCCCGAAGCGAAAATTATTCTGGGAGCCGCCGTTGTTGATGATGTTCTCGGTCTTATAATCCTTTCTATCGTCAGCGGTATCATCGTCTCCGGATCTATAAGCGTGGGGTCGATCGCCTACACCAGTTTCATCTCTTTGGCGTTTTTGGCAGGCTCTATCATTATCGGCCTCTGGACTGCGCCAAAAATAGGAGCCTGGGTTTCCAAGATGCATGTCGAGGGAATGAAGATCGTGACCGCATTTCTTTTTATGTTCATAATGTCGTATCTGGCAATCGAGGCCGGATTGGCGGCAATCGTCGGCGCCTTTGCTGCCGGACTCGTTTTGGACGATGTAATCTTTGTAAATAAAAAAGAGCATCCGATCGATGTTTTAGTGAAACCTCTTTATTGCATTTTTGTTCCTATCTTTTTTGTGTTGATGGGAATCCAGGTCGATTTATCAGTGTTTTTCGATATGCAGGTCATTATGATTGCCTTGGGAATTACAGTCGCTTCTATTATCGGCAAGCAGGCCTGTTCTGTCGGAGTCAAATGTCCCGAAGCGAGCAAGCTGATCGTCGGTATCGGAATGATTTCTCGCGGTGAAGTCGGACTTATCTTCGCCAGTGTCGGCAAGGGGTTGGGTGTCATTGATGATTCGGTTTTCGGTGCCATCGTTATTATGGTCATTTTGACTACATTGGTTACCCCGCCGCTCTTGAAATGGAGCATACAGAGGAAAGATCTTATGTTCGACAATGTGAAGACTGATGATTGATATTTGAAATATCTGACAAGCAGAGAAGTCATCGCTTCCCTGTTTTTTTATTTTCTACAAAAAAGTGATATAATGAAAATATCGAAAAAATAATCTATATCTATGATCAAAAAAATCGTGAAAAAACTTAACAAGAAGAAGTATGAAGCGCTTACCGGGGGAGAGGCTACGGCGTCAGCGATGAGACAAATCAATCCTGACGTGGCGGCAATATATCCCATTACCCCGCAGACTCCTATTATCGAAGCCTTTGCCAAATTTGTGGCGGACGGAGAAGTGGACACTACGCTTATCAATGTTGAATCCGAACACAGCGCGCTTTCGGCGGTGGTCGGTGCGGCGGCGGCTGGAGGACGGGCGATGACCGCGACCTCTTCGCAGGGGTTGGCACTGATGGCGGAGGTCGTTTATATTACTTCCGGCTCGAGATTGCCCGTCGTGATGGCGATTTCCAACCGTGCTCTTTCCGCTCCGATCAATATCCATTGTGACCACACTGACTCTATGCTTTTGCGGGACTCGGGATGGATCCAAATCTATTCTGAAAGCGCGCAGGAGGCCTACGACAATACCTTGATTGCGCTTAAGGTGGCAGAGAACGCGAAAGTGCAATTGCCGGCGATGGTGATGCAGGACGGTTTCATTACTTCGCACAATGTCGAGAATGTCTTGCTGATTGATGACAAGAAGGCAAAGGCTTACATCGGCAAATACGAGATGGAATATCCGCTTCTTAATTTCCAAAAGCCGGTAACTGTCGGTCCGGTCGATCTCTTCGACTATTTCTTCGAGCACAAATTCCAGCAGGCAGAAGCGATGGATGAGGCAAAGAAAGCCTTCAAGCTGGCGGACCAGGAATTCTATAAAATGACTGGAAGGAAATATGACCTTATTGAAGAATACAAGACTCGCGATGCCGATTTCGTGGTCGTGGCACTCTCTTCCACCTGCGGTACGGCCAAGATGGCGGTTGATAAATTGCGCAGGGAAGGTAAGAAAGTCGGACTCCTTAAAATCAGGGTGCTGCGCCCGTTTCCGGACAAAGAAATCGCCCGCGCGCTGGAAGGCAAGAAAGCTGTGGCAGTTCTCGACCGATCCATCTCCTTCGGCTCTTATAGCCCGGTCTGCTCCGAAGTCCGCTCTGCGCTTTACTATTCGAAGAAACGTCCAAAATTACAGAATTGCATCTACGGCCTGGGCGGTAGAAACATCGGACTCGGGGATATTGAAAAAGTTTTCAGGGAATTGATAGCCGGGAAAGTCAATGACGGAATCAAATATATCGGGCTTAGGAAATAGTCCATATATCAAAAAACAGCATAGTGATATGTTGTTTTTTGGGCTTGTTATTCTGCTATCGGTCTAATCGCTTTTCCAAATTCACAAATGATTTGCGAGCTTAGAAAAATGAAATAGGAAGAAGATGAAAGAATTATTCTCTCATCTTCTCTAACGTCTTTAATGCAATTATCCATAATACCACGGATAAAAACAAGAATATGCCAGAGGCTGTCTGTCCTGTGAATAGAACGTTACTCGTGATAGTTACCTCTTGATGGGGGTCAATATTTGCTCTTATTGCATGTACGAATATCGCGCTGCAACTGAAAAATATTACTTCCGCTAATTTTTTTAAATTGTAGTTGTAATCGTTATTGTCGTTGTTATTGTTATCGTCCAATATTGTAACCTCGTTTTTCGTACTGTATAAATATACACTAAATATAAGAAATATCAATGGCAGAAGGTAATGTATATATGTTTGTCTTGATAAAGATATCTGAAATCTGGTTTATTAAGTATTTGATGCTGAGTCTTGAAATACGGATATCTTTTGATTCGTAAATATTGTGATTGCCATGTCGGAAAGTGCATGAGATGTTGAGCCCTTACGGCCCGCAATGGTAGAAAGAAACATTCTCTTCATATATACGGTTGCCCGATTTCTCTTATTATGCTAAATTATAAAAAGTTAATAAACTCTCATTCTGATATGAAAAAAGGAAATACTTACATTCTGTCTCTCGGAGGATCGTTGATCGTTCCGGATGAGGTCGATTACAAGTTTTTGAAGGGCTTTGTGGAATTGATTACGAAGAGAACCGAGCAGGGCGATAAATTTGTAATCGTCTGTGGCGGGGGAGGAGTCAACCGCAAATACAATCAGGCGGCGCAGAAGGTGCGTCCGATGTCCAATACTGAATTGGACTGGCTGGGCATTCATGCCACGCGTTATAATGCGCAGCTGGTGCGGCTACTATTCGGTAAGATCGCTTACGAAGAAGTGGTCGTTAATCCTTACGAGAAGGCCGTGACTCGAAAGCCGGTTATAATTGGCGCTGGATACGAGCCGGGGTGGTCGAGTGACTACGACGCGGTCTATCTGGCGGACACATACAAAATCAAGAATATCGCCAACCTCTCCAATATCGATTATGCCTATGACAAAGATCCTCGCAAATTCAAGGATGCTCAGAAAATCAAAGATATTAGCTGGAAAGATTTTCGCAAAATCGTCGGCGACAAATGGGAACCGCGTATGAGCAAGCCTTTCGACCCCATCGCCAGTCGTGAAGCGGAGAAATTGGGATTGCAAGTCGTGATTATGAACGGCAAGAAGCTGAAGAATTTGGAAAAATATTTGAATGGAGAGAAATTTCAGGGGACGGTGATAAAATAATGTTTAAATAGAATAAGACGGCCTCGTGTCGTCTTTTTTTTGGTATGATAAATGGAGTAGCGGGATTTATCCCGCGCGGTTGTCCCAAGCCACTAAACCCTTCGCAATCGCACTTCCTATTCACATAAGATAGCAGCGCAGGTTAAAACCTGCTACTCCATCGTGTTTTTAGCAATTGTACGTTCTATTCGCGTAGGACAACTGCGCAGACTAAAGTCTGCTACTCCAAATTCTTATCGCTTGACAGCCCTTGGTATTTTTTATTTTTATGCTATCATAAAACAAAAAGCGAGGATTTACTATGGATTGTGCATCGGAGATACTCTCATTTAAAATTCTATTAGGTTACATAGGGTGGAAAGGATGTTTGCTAATATTATGGGTTTGTTTTATTTTCGAGGTACTGGTGGTATATTTGCCGCGGTATATAGATAGAAAAAAGAAACCCAATGATCTTAAGTAAATTTTTATTGTTTACGAATCATAGGATTACATCACAAAATAAGATTAAGGTTAAAAGATTGAACTGGCTTGCTTATTACTTATCAGCTTTTTTAATCTTTATTTTTTTGTGCTAAGATAAGACTATGGAAGAAATCAAACTGGACTCTCGGAGTCCGCAAACAATCGAATTTTCTCTAGAAAAATCACGACAGGCCTTGGTGGGTGGAGGTGTGATTGCTTTTCCTACGGATACGATTTATGGTTTGGGGGCGAATGCCTTTGACGAAGAGGCGATTTTGAAGGTTTACAGGATAAAAGAGCGGAATATTAATAAGCCTCTCTCAATTCTGGTCCGGGATATTTCGATGGCCAAAAAGGTGGCTTGCATAGACTCTCGGGCGGAGAAGATTCTGGAGAAGCTTTGGCCGGATTCTGTCACTGTTATTTTGCGTAAAAAAGATATTTTGCCGTATGCGCTTACCGGGGGCGAAGAAAATGTAGCTATGCGGATTTCCGGCAATCTTTTTGTCAAAAGTTTATTCTCTCAAATCGATTTTCCCATCACAGCCACCAGCGCCAATATTGCAGGAGAACCCGATCTGCTCACGGCCGACGCAATCAAAGAAAAATTTTCCTGCAGAGAGAATTCTCCCGACCTTTTTATAAATAGCGGTGATCTCGATAATCATCTGCCTTCGACTATCATAGACCTTACGGACGTCAATAATCCTCGCTTGGTTCGGATGGGGATGGTGAGCAAGGACAAGCTGAGCGCCTTTTTTAAGAAATTCGAGTAATAGGGCTGCGTTTAATGATTAAATACAATTTGTTTGCCATTCCTGTACAAGTTTAATAATTCACTAATTGAATTGTAATTGAAACAAATACACTCGTAATTTGTCACCCCGAAAGGCGTAATCGCATGAGGGGTCCGGGAAATATATAAACGATTGTGAATGTTATTTATAAAGATAACTTTATTATCAAGTATGGTACCTTTCCCGGATTCCGGGGTAGCAGAGGGTACAAAATATTGTGCCCCTACAATTCGGAACGACAAAATATATTTGTTTTTTAAAGTACGGAAGTATCTATCCTGTTAAAACTGTCAGTGGATTATTAAACTTGTACGGGGATGGCAGAAACAGCTTTGCTCTTAGATGACAAACAAGAGTTTACATAATATAATACAATTATCAATATTAAAATCTAAGAACAAACACAATGGAAATCTTGCAGTCAATCGTGTTGGGAATCATTCAGGGCTTGGGAGAATTCTTGCCTATCTCTAGTTCGGGGCATTTGGTAGTTTTGCCAAAGATATTCGGCTGGGACGATCAGGGTTTGGCTTTTGATGTGGCGCTTCATTTCGGCACGCTCTTAGCGATTCTTATCTACTTCTATGAAGACTGGAAAAGGATTATTTCTAAGTCATATTTTTTAAAGCAGACCGGCAGAATTTTCATCGACCGTGACCGAGAATTTTTCAAAATAAATAAGCTCAAGGAAGATACGCTGGTCATTATCGGCATAGCCACTATCCCGGGGGTTTTGGCTGGTTTATTACTTGAAGACTATGCGGCAACTATCTTTCGAAACCCTATCTTGGTAGGATTTACTCTGCTTTTTGGGGCGATGATACTTTTTTATGCGGACAAAGCCGGTAAGAAGAAGCTGGACACCAAAGACATTACTCTAAAAATCGCATTTATTATCGGACTCTTTCAGATGCTCGCCGTCGTACCGGGAATGTCCCGCAGCGGTATGACCATCTCCGCCGCGCTCTTGTTGGGACTCAATCGCACCTCCGCTGCTCGTTTTTCTTTTCTTTTGGCGACACCTATCGTATTGGGCGCGACAATCAAGGAGTATTCGACATTTATGGCAGCAGGATGGGATATCAATCTGCTCGTCGGTGTTCTTGCAGCTTTCGGCAGCGGCTATCTGGCAATCAAATATATGCTTAAATATCTTGAAAAACAGAGTTATAATATTTTTGTGATTTATCGGATAGCACTTGCACTGGTGATATTTTTATTATTTTATTAAATAAAAGCCAAATATGGAATCCTCAGGTCTAGGCGCCGATTCAATGAAGCAATCGGTTATTCTAGAAGATAAAAAGTTACCGCATAGCGATGTCTACACCAGATTGGGGTGTTCGCAGATCCATGGAGTCGGAGTTTTTGCCATCAGAGATATTCCGGCAAACATGAATATTTTCGGTGATGACCCCGACGAAGTTTTTCTAGTCGATAAGAGCGTCGTTGAAGCGCAGGACGAAGAAATCCGTAAGCTTTATTATGATTTTTGTGCCATAGAAGATGGGAGGTACTGTTGTCCGGAAAGTTTTAACCGGATGACGGTTTTTTGGTATTTCAATGAATCCAAATCTCCCAACACGAGATCTAATGGGCATGAATTCTATGCGCTCAGGGATATCAAAAAAGGGGAAGAGCTGACTGTGGATTACTCTACTTTCAGCGAGGAGGCGGAGAATGTTTAAGTAAATGATAAAGTATAAAAATGGATACTAAAATGGGGTGAATGGACCACCTGCCTAAAATAATCTGCCAGGCGATCCCACACAAAGAGCAGTCGTATGATACAATCGGGGATTATAGGGAAGAAAACGGGGATTGGGTTTTCAGCGTATCTCAAATGACCACTGATTATGAATTTATGGTAATTATTCACGAGATGGTTGAATGGTATCTGACGCAAAGAAATGGCGCAAAAGATGAAGAAATCGTCGCTTTTGATAGGAAGTTTAAGGAGGAACAATCTATGGGGCAGCACCCGGACATCGACGAACCGGGAGACTCGCCGGATTGTCCTTATAAGAAAGAGCATTTCTTTGCCGCCAATATCGAGCGAATGATTGCGGATAAACTAGGCGTTGATTGGAAAGAATACGATAGCGCGCAGTCGCCGGGGTCGGAATTTCGGGGATAATCTCTGTGCAATTTTTGGACAAAAAAATAAAGGACTTAAAGTCCTCGTATTAAAATTTTTTCAGGTTAACAAGGGGAATCTGTAATACTTGGAATTTGTATTACACCCGTTCCTCCGCATTTTTCGCAACGGCTTTCTGATAGACCAGTTTTTCCGCTTCCTAGGCATTCGGGGCATTGTTCTTCTATGCTCATTCCTCCCGACAGATCCGTATATTTTATGCGGTCCGTCTGATACAGGCGTTACCATAAATTTTTCTTTAGTCAAGAGTACTACTATCTTAGGATTACAAGTCGAAAAAGCGCCTTATTAGCAGTCATCTTTTATCTCGCAATCGAAATGAAAGGTTCGGTCGGAACGATTGGAACAACTTACTTATGGGGTATTGACAAAAAGTATGATTGTGCTATCCTGAAAAGTCCGAATATTAATAAATTCGATTGACCAAACTAGTCAGTTGAGTTTGTCTGGAAAATATTTAGGACAAAACATAGAGGGACATAAAATGATAAAAATAAAAATTTTAGTAATGCTCGAAGATAGCCAAGGCGAACATACACTCATCGTCAGGGAGTGTGATGTGGAAGAAAGACCGGTTCAGGAGGAAGTCCTAGAAAGATGTCTTGAAGAATTTCAAGCCGCGTTAAAAGAAGAAAAGGCTCGACAAGTTATGGTCGAGGAGCAAGATAGAGAAGATTGGGAATATTACCACAGTCTTGTGGGTTAAATCTTGACGATGCCTTGTTTCAATCAACATTTTAATTTTTTTCCATATTTATGATGTATTTGTAAATATGGATTTTTGTTTATAATCAAAAACCACTGGCGTTAACCAGTGTGTGCGTCAAAGGCAGTAGCTCTCGGACAGGGGGCAACTGCTGTTTGTTTTTAAGGTATCATTTTTTTATACAACGATTTATAAATAATGTCCAATTTGGCTTAATCCAGACCTTTTCCAATTGACATTTCTTTATCTTTTGGAATTATCGTGACAACTTTACCGTTTAAACTATTCAAGAAAAGTTCTAGTTTGTCCTTATTTTCTGTCATTCTAAGATCGAAATGATGAATCTTATATTTTGTTTTCATTCATATTTATATTAATTTTAGTTATTACGGGTGTGGTGCTAAACACCCAACTCATTTTTTAAGAAGGGCTTTTCTCTTGTCTTTTTTGACAAATTCAGTTTAGTGACAGTCCTTTCTTGACAAAAGATAATTTTATGCTAATCTGGACTAGTCAAGTTACGCATAAAAAGTATATTTTTGTTATGACAGAAGATGGCTTTGAACAAGTTAAACGGCTGATGAAGATTGTCGGAGGCAAAGCGATTATCGTGGAAGACGGGAAGCCGGCTTTTGTGGTCATTAGCGCCGATGAATACCTGGGTTTCGAGAGTGACCGGGGTGGGGTCGGAACAGATACGGAGCTGATCGAGAAGACTAATAGGGATATCGCTATTTGGAAAGGCAAGCAGAAGGAGAGGGAGCTTAAGCAGATGGAGAAGGAACTTTATCACAAGGATCGAGAGATAGAAATCGTTCCGGATGACTCCCAAATCTGATATTTGACATTGATATTTTCGATGTTATAATATGAATACTTGCAAGAGAAAGAAACACTTGCCAAATTTTTTTTATGTGATAGAATGCTTAGGTGCTTATAAACTTTATATATTTATCAATTTATTAATCTCAAGTGGTACATTAAGTATCGCTTTAACTAAAGAAGGAGAATAAAAAAATGGCAGAAGTATTTGATAGATCCAAACCTCATGTCAACGTAGGAACCATCGGTCATGTCGACCACGGAAAAACCACTTTGACTGCTGCTCTTCTATCTTGTTTGACCGCAAAAGGTATGGCCGCTACAAAGAAAGGTGTAAACGATATTGATAATGCTCCGGAAGAAAGAGACCGTGGTATTACCATCGCTACTTCACACCAGGAATACGAATCAGAAAACAGACACTACGCTCACGTAGACTGTCCTGGCCACGCCGACTACATCAAGAACATGATTACCGGTGCCGCCCAGATGGATGGAGCTATTTTAGTCGTGGCTGCTACTGACGGACCTATGCCGCAGACTAGAGAGCACATCTTACTCGCTTACAACGTAGGCGTGCCACAGATTGTTGTTTTCATCAACAAAGTTGACCAGGTAGACGATCCTGAACTTATTGACCTTGTCGAAGAAGAAATCAGAGAGCTTTTGACTAAATATCACTTTGACGGAGCAAACACTGCTATTATTAGAGGTTCAGCTCTTAAAGCTTTGGAGTGTTCTTGTGGAAACGCAGAATGTGAATCTTGCAAGCCTATTTATGACTTGGTAGCTGCTTTGGATACAAATATCCCTGAGCCACAGCGCGCTGTTGACAAACCTTATCTGATGCCTATTGAAGACATCTTCTCTATTGAAGGTAGGGGGACTGTAGTTACAGGAAGAATCGAAAGAGGTATTGTTAACGTCAATGATGAAGTCGAATTAGTCGGTATCAAGGCTACTCGTAAGGTAGTTGTGACCGGAATCGAAATGTTCAACAAACAACTCGACCGTGGACAAGCTGGAGACAATGCCGGAGTTCTACTTAGAGGTATCAAGAAAGAGGAAGTCGAGAGAGGCCAGGTTTTGGCTGCTACCGGTTCCATCACTCCACACAGCGAATTTGAAACTGAAATTTATATTTTGACCAAAGAAGAAGGTGGAAGACACACCCCATTCTTCTCAGGATACAAACCACAATTTTATATCAGAACTACTGATGTTACCGGTGATGTTGTTTTGCCGGAAGGAACTGAAATGGTTATGCCTGGTGATACGGTAAAATTGGGTGTCAAATTGATTTCACAGGTTGCTATGGAAGAAGGAATGAGATTTGCTATTCGTGAAGGTGGACACACCGTAGGTGCCGGAGTCGTGACCAAGATTATAAAATAAGGAGTTAACTCTTCTTATTTTTGTTTACCGTTTTTTGTAAATAATTTAAGTTTTATATTTAAATCGCAATGGTAGAAAAGAAACAGGAAATTGCAGGTGATTCTAGCAAGCAAAAGATTAGGATCAAAATCAAGGCATATGATCACAAAGTCATTGATCAGTCTGCCAAGCAAATCGTTGAGACGGCGCTCCGAAATGGTGCTTCAGTGAGAGGGCCGGTTCCTCTTCCTACCAGCGTGAGCAAATTTACGGTAAACCGATCGACATTTGTACACAAGGACGCCAGAGAGCAGTTCGAGATGAGGATCCATAAGAGGCTGGTTGATATCATCGACCTTAATCCGAAAATTATCGACGCGCTTACGAATCTGAATTTGCCAGCTGGGGTTTTTGTAGAGATCAAAATGTAGTTTAAAATTTATATTTTCGCTAGTTTAAGTACTTGTTATATCCTATTACTTTGTAAAAAGTGATAAGTATACTGGATTAGCCAATCAAATCGGATATCATATCGATTAAGTTGGTTAATGATATCTGATTTTTTTGTTAAGCTTAAAAAATAGTATGAAGTTTATTTTAGGAAAGAAAGTAGGGATGAGTCAGATCTTCGTGGAGGGGGATAAAGAAACGAAAGTGATACCTGTCACTTTGGTAGAGGCTGATTCTTGCTATGTTACTCAGGTGAAAAACCAAGAAAAAGATGGTTATGAGGCTGTTCAGGTTGCTTTCGAGGAAAGCAAGCGGGTAAACAAGCCGATGGCGGGACATTTACAGGGCGTAGGAAAATTTTTCAGATATCTCCGCGAAATCCGCAACGATAATAAAGACAACAAGTCGCAGGTCGGAGAAAAGATGGAAGTGACCGTATTTGAAGCCGGAGACAAAGTGAAGGTCACTGGAATCGCCAAAGCAAAAGGATTTCAGGGGGCTATGAAGAGACATGGCTTCAAAGGAGGCAAGGCTAGCCACGGACAGAAACACAGCAACCGTAGGGTGGGTTCAATCGGAGCCACTTACCCAGAGAGAGTTATCAAAGGAAAGAAGATGGCCGGAAGAATGGGGGGAGGACAGATCACGCAAGTCGGACTGGAAATCGTGCGTGTCGATGCCGAGAAGAATCTGCTTCTCATCAAGGGGTGTGTTCCGGGAAATAACGGAACTTTGCTCAAGATCGTATCAGAATAGGAATCCAAGTAATTATAAGAAAATTGTTTCAATATTATGAAAACTAAAGTATACAATCTCGACGGAAAAGAAGCAGGTGAAATCGAACTCCCTGAAAGAATATTCAATATAGCGGTCAATGAAGACCTTGTACATCAAGTGGTAATTGCTCAGATGGCCAACGCCAGAGTAGCCATTGCTGATACCAAAGACAGGGGCGAAGTAAGTGGTGGAGGCAAGAAGCCCTGGAAGCAGAAAGGTACCGGTAGGGCCAGACACGGATCTTCTCGATCCCCGATCTGGAAAGGCGGAGGAGTGACTTTCGGACCGACCAGCGACCGTAACTATACCAAGCGGATCAACAAGAAGATGAAAGCTAAGGCGCTTTTTATGGTTCTTTCCGAAAAACTCCGTGAGGAGAAAATCCTGGTTCTGGATGGAACCAAGATGGAGAAACCATCTACCAAGGAAATGATCAAGTCTTTGGAAAAGTTGTCTATCAAAACTAAAATTTTGATGGCATTGGGCGGTAGAGACGAGAATATCTTAAAATCGGTTTGCAATATCACGAAAGTTTCCGTGATTGCCAGTGATTCTTTAAATGTTGTCGATCTCCTCAAAAACGATATGTTTGTCATCAACAAAGAAGGATTGAAGAAGATCGAAGAAACTTATAAATATGAATTTTAATAGAAAGCTATGAGTATTTTGAATAAAATCATCAAGAAGGACGACGAGAAGAAATCGAAAGCAGCCGCCAAACCGAAAGCTGCGAAGAAAGTTGCCAAGCCGAAGGCTGAAAAGGTGGCCAGAGTGAAGAGTGGAGTAGTACCTATGCACTATTTCGAAATCATCAAGCGCCCCTATATCTCCGAGAAGGCTTTCTCGATCAACTCTATGGGGCAATACGTATTCTTGGTTGCTACTGGGGCAAACAAGACCGAGATCAAGAAGGCAATCGAGCAGGCTTACAAGGTGAAAGTGTCAGGCGTGAACATCACCAAGGCCAAACCCAAACCGAAAAAATATAAGGGCTACCCGAGCGTTCGCAGCGGATTTACGAAAGCCGTCGTGACACTGCAAAAAGGGAGTACTATGGACATCATGGAAGGGGTAAAGTAAATAATAATTTTGAATAAATAGAGCAGTATGGCAATAAAAAAGTATAAACCAACATCGCCGGGAAGACGAGGAATGACCGTAAATGACTTCTCGATACTAACCAAGAAGAAGCCGGAGAAGAGTTTGCTCGCTCCTATGACTGCCAAAGAAGGCCGGGGCAGTTCAGGAACTATCACTACAAGGCACCGAGGTGGAGCGGTAAAAAAGAGATATCGCGTAATCGATTTCAAGATGGAGAAGCGCGACATTCCGGCAAAGATCGCCTCTATCGAGTACGACCCTAACCGCAGCGCTTTTATCGCTCTTGTCGTCTTTGCTGACGGGGAAAAGAGATATATGGTAGCTACCGAAGGATTGAAAGCGGGCGACAAAATAATCTTTTCCGAGAGAGCTCCTATCCGTAATGGTAACAGACTTCCACTTGGGAAAATTCCTTTGGGAACTACCGTTTGTAACTTCGAGCTGTTTCCAGGCAAAGGTTCACAGTGCGCTCGCAGTGCCGGATCTTCAGCCAAGCTAACTGCAATCGATGCAGGTAAGGCGCACATCAGTCTGCCTTCCGGTGTGGTCAAAATAATCGATGAGGAATGCTACGCCACTGTCGGACAGGTCAGCAACATTCATTACAACAAGATTTGTATCGGTAAGGCTGGACGCGCCCGTCACATGGGCAAGAGACCGGAAGTTCGCGGAAGTGCAATGAACCCTTGCGATCACCCTCATGGTGGTGGAGAAGGTTGTCAGCCGATCGGACTCAAGCATCCGAAAACTCCGTGGGGTAAGCCTGCTATGGGATACAAGACTGCTCGTAAAAAGAAGAAGAAATAGAAATAACTCATAACAAATAGCTGATAACTTATAACGGAATACAAATACAATAATACCTCTAAGATTAAAATTGATTTGCATTTAGTTATAAGTTATCGGTTATGAATTATAAGTTGTTTGAAGAAAAGAGAAATAACGCACGGATAAGACCAAGTTATTTGTTATAAGTTATAAGTTGTAAGTTATTTATTATGTCAAGATCACTTAAAAAAGGCCCTTACGTGGACGCGAAACTTCTCAAGAAAGTCGAAGCTCTTAAGGCGGGAGACAAGACCGTCGTAAAGACTTGGGCTCGAGCTTCTACTATCTCCCCGGAAATGGTAGGATTCGTCTTCGGAGTACACAACGGCAAGACCCACATCGAAGTGCTGGTCACTGAGGATATGGTCGGACACAAACTCGGAGAATTCTCTCCGACCAAGAAATTCGTCCGTCATGGTGGAAAGATGCAGAAAGAGCAGGAAGCGAAAAAAGCAACCGCCAAGTAAAGTAGTTTAATAGAGATTAGTAAATTTTAAAATATGCAAGTTAGCGCAAAACTGAAAAATCTGAGGGTTTCACAACGGAAGACTAGGCTGGTGGCTGATTTGGTCAGGGGCAAGAACATCGATGTTGCCCGAGTCCAGCTCCAATTTTCCACGAAAAAAACCTCGGAAAACATCTTATGTCTTCTCAATTCCGCTGTTGCGAATGCGAAGAATAACTTCAATTTGGATGAAAACAATCTATACATCCAAAGCATAATCGTGGAGGAAGGACCGACACTCAAGAGATTTATGCCGCGGGCGATGGGAAGAGCTTCCGCCATCAGAAAAAGGACTTGCAGTGTAATTATCATATTAGATGAGACTAAGAACAGACCGGAAAAGCCGGCCAAGGCAAGCAGGAAAGCCAAGAAGTCTGAGAAAATTGCAGAAGTCAAGGATGTCGCGAAAGTCGACCCGGTTGTAGTGGAGAAGGCTGAGGCAGTAGAGGCGAAAGCGAAATAGATTTAAATAAATTTCAAAATTAAGTTGAAAAAATATGGGACACAAAGTTAATCCATTTGCACATAGACTGGGAGTGATCCGGGGATGGAAGTCCAACTGGTTCAACGTTGCGAACTATCGCGAATATCTCAAAAACGACATAGAATTGCGTACCTATTTGGAGAAGAAATTGCAGAAGGCCGCTATCGAGAACATCGTTATAGAGAGATCTTCCAATAGTATGACTTTCAATATCTCTACTGCTCGTCCCGGCGTGGTTATCGGACGCGGAGGAACAGGCGCTGAGGATCTTCGAGCTGATATTGTAAAAAAAGTGAAACCGGAAAAAATCGATGTGAAGATCAACATCATCGAAATCAAAAACCCGGAACTTTCCGCAATGTTGGTCGCTCAATCGGTGGCAGAACAGCTGGAGAAACGCGCTCCCTTCCGTAGGACTATCAAACAGGCGATCGAGAGGACGATGCAGAACAAAACTGCTCAGGGAGTGAAAGTCGCAGTTTCAGGCAGATTGGATGGAGCAGAAATGGCTCGCGCAGAATGGCTCAGCGAAGGCAAGATTCCGCTTCAGACATTGCGCGCCGATGTGGATTATGCTAAATATTGTGCTCACACCACCTTTGGGGTAATCGGTATCAAAGTTTGGATTTACAAAGGGGAAATTTTCAACAGGAAATAGATATCTAATCAAAATATATTAAGAGAAAGTTATGTTAATGCCCAAGAAAATCAAACATAGGAAGCAACAAAAAGGCAGAATGCGCGGCAAGTCCCAAGTAGGGAACTCGATAGCATTCGGATCCTATGCCCTCAAGACTACCGAGTCTAGCTGGATTACCAGTCGCCAGATTGAGGCTGCCAGACGTGCTATGACCCGATATATCCAAAGAGGCGGAAAAATTTGGATCAGGATTTTCCCGGACAAACCGATTACAGCCAAAGCAGCTGAAGTTCCGATGGGTAGTGGAAAAGGAAGTCTGGATCATTTTTCAGCAGCGGTCAGGAGAGGTAAAATACTTTTCGAGATGGATGGTGTAAAGGAAGATATCGCTAAAGAGGCGATGAGACTCGCTAGCCATAAGCTGCCGGTCAAAACCGAATTTATTTGCAAAGACACGCAAGGTTTTAAATAACAAATTCTTAAATTGCTTATGAAAGTTAAAGAAATCAGAGAAAAAACCGACAATGAGCTCAAAAATTTGATAAGAGAAAATAAAGAGAAACTCAAGAAACTCAGGTTTTCTCTGGCAAATCGGCAACTCGAGAATACTCGGGAAATCAGTGAAGCTAAAATCACGGTCGCTCGAGCCAAAACTGTCTTGAAAGAAAAAGCTCAAAGTGAAATAAATTAATTTTAGATAATTATGAACAAAGAAATCAACCAAGAAGCTCCTGTTGACAACCGCAGAAAGAAAGTCGGAACCGTTGTCAGCGACAAGATGGACAAGACGGTTGTCGTTGAGATTGTCACACTGAAGACCCACCCTATCTATAGGAAGAAGTACAAATCGAGCAAGAAATATAAGGCGCATGACGAAGAGAACCGATGCAAAGTCGGAGATAAAGTAACGATTGCGGAATGCAAACCGTTGAGCAGAGACAAGAGATGGAAGG
Organism: Minisyncoccota bacterium; assembly: GCA_028690055.1. Taxonomy (GTDB): domain Bacteria; phylum Patescibacteriota; class Minisyncoccia; order JAHIHE01; family JAGLIN01; genus STD2-77. Next base: position 59,550 of record JAQVBZ010000004.1, read on the forward strand.
TCGTGTCCGCCGAATAGTTTTATAAGTTATAAATTACTTTTATGATTCAAAATGGTAGTAATCTCATAGTCGCGGACAACTCCGGCGCCAAGACGGCACGATGTATCAAGGTTCTCGGCGGTTCGAAGAAAAGATACGCCTATATCGGCGAAGTCATTGTTGTGGCTATCAAATCCAGCGAACCTAGAGGTCAGGTCAAAAAAGGTGAGGTCGCCAAAGGAGTTATTGTGAGACAGAGAAAAGCACTGCGCCGCAAGGACGGTTCTTATATCCGTTTCGACGACAACGCGATCGTAATTGTCGACAAGGACAACAAGACACCTAAGGGAACCCGTATCTTTGGTCCGATTGCAAGAGAATTAAGAGAGAAGGGGTATATGAAAGCAATTTCTTTGGCTCCGGAAGTTCTATAATTTGCGAGAATAATATACTTTATAAATAATATAGTTATGAAAATTAAGATTAACGACAAAGTAAAAATCATCGCCGGTAAAGACAGCGGAAAAAGTGGAAATGTCATCAAGTCCCTGCCTTCGCGTGGCAAGGTTGTCGTGGAAGGGCTCAACACGGTTCACAAACACACCAAGCCGGATCGCGCAGGGGGAAAAGGCCAGAGAATTACCGTTGCTATGCCTATCGATGTTTCCAATACTATGCTTATTTGCCCGAATTGCGGCAAGGAGTCGAAAGTAGGGTATGTCATTACAGAAGATGGAGAGAAATTTCGCACCTGCAAGAAATGCAACCAACCTATCAATGACAAAATTAAAGATAATAAATAAAGCAATTAAGATACTCTTATGTACAAGTCAAGATTAAAAGAGAAATATGCCAAAGAAATCGTTCCTGATCTCAAGAAGGAGCTGAACTACCCGAATATAATGGCTGTTCCGAAAGTCAGCAAAGTGGTAGTCAACGTCGGCTTGGGGAATATTCTCAAGAACAGCAGCGACGATCTCAAAAATATCACTGAAGATTTTGAAAATATCGTGGGACAGAAACCTGTGATTACCAAAGCGAAGAAAGCTATTTCCAGCTTCAAGATCCGTGAAGGCATGCCGGTAGGAATGATGGTAACACTACGCGGAGATCGGATGTATGAATTCCTCGATAGGTTGGCCAATGTGGTTTTGCCGCAGATGAGAGACTTTCGCGGACTCAAGAAATCCGCTTTCGATGGGAATGGGAATTATAGTATCGGTATGAAAGAGCATATCGTTTTCCCTGAGGTTACTCGGGATAATATCAAGACCATCTTTGGGATGGAAGTGAATATCACTACTGACGCCAAGACTGACGAAGAAGCTTATCTGCTTCTCAAGAAAATGGGTCTTCCAATCGTAGAGAAGATTGCTTAATAATATTAAATAAATCAAATTAATTACTATGGCAAGAACAGCATTAATAGTAAAAGCACAAAAAAAACCGAAGTTTTCCACCCGTATCGTCCGCCGATGCTGGAAGTGTGGAAGAAATCACGGATATCTCAGTAAATTTGACCTCTGCCGGATTTGTTTCCGAGAGCTGGCAAGCAAGGGAGAATTGCCGGGAGTCAAGAAGAGCAGCTGGTAATTTTTGATTTGAAATTCAGTCTTTTACACATATACGGGTCCCGGATATTTTGCAGAGCAGAATTTCGGGATGACAGACAAGCTGTCAGTTTTTATAAATAATGTTAATTTTTTGATATGACTATGACAGATCCAATCGCGGATATGCTCACACGAATAAGGAATGCGCAAAGAGCTAACCACATCAAAGTACAAATGCCTTCTTCGAACTTCAAGTTGGCTATTGCAAAGATTCTCAAGAAAGAGGGTTATATTGAAGATGTAATCCAATACAAAAAGGGCTTCAAAGTCACGTTGGAAATCGTGCTCAAGAAAAGCGATGATAAATATGCGATTGCTGAAATCCAGAGGGTAAGCAGACCTGGGCAGCGCGTGTATGTCGGTAAGAGCAGAATCCCTAAAATCTTGAACGGATATGGTCTTGCAATCATTTCCACGTCCCAGGGGCTTATGACCAACGAGGATGCCAAGGAAAAAGGCTTGGGCGGAGAGATCGTTTTCAAAGTCTGGTAGAAAGACCTTCGTCCATAATAATTTAACTCTAGATAATATATATGAGTAAGATAGGAAAAAAAGCCATAGAGATTCCGAGCGGCGTCACGGTTACTCTGGGCGATAAGAACAAAGTCAGTGTGAAAGGCCCGAAAGGGGAATTGGCAGCGAGCTTCGATGCGGAAATCAAAATTGTAATCGAGGGGAATGAATTGACCGTCAATCCGCGCAAAGATATCAAAAGGCTGTATGCGCTCTGGGGGCTCACCCGCAGTTTGATTGCCAATATGATTGAAGGAGTCGTCAAGGGCTACGAGAAAAAATTGGAATTGCAAGGGGTAGGTTACAAAGTCGTTCTCAAAGGCAACGATTTGGATTTGGCCTTGGGATTCTCGCACCCGGTACTTTTCAAAGCTCCGGAAGGAATCAAATTCGTTGTAGAAAAGAATGTCATTACTATTGCCGGCATCGACAAGCAGTCAGTAGGTCAGGTGGCGGCAGAAATCAGAAAGCTCAGGAAGCCGGAACCGTACAAAGGTAAAGGAGTTCGCTATGTAGGTGAACAGGTAAGACGGAAGGCTGGAAAGAAAGTCGGATCAGGAAGCTAATATTTGAAAAGAATTTTCTTTAGATATTAAGATAATATTAATTATAAATATGATAGATAAAGTGAAAGCCAAAAGAGACGGGAGACTGAGACGGCACAATCGTGTGCGCGCTAAAGTTTCAGGGACGGCTGAAATCCCCCGACTTAATGTCTTCAGGAGCAACAAGGGTCTATTTATCCAGCTCATCGATGATGTGGACGGTAAGACCTTGGCAAGCGTCAATGACGCCGATGTGAAGACGGGCAAGACCAAGGTGGAGAAAGCCAAAGAAGCCGGAAAGCTGATCGCCAAGAAGGCGGAAGATATAAAGATCAAGAAGGCTGTCTTTGACCGAGGCGGTTATAAATATCACGGCAGAACGCAAGCAGTTGCCGAGGGCGCGAGAGAAGGCGGACTTGAGTTCTAATTTATTAATAAACGTTTGCTTTAAAATATGATAAAGAAAGAAGACAATAAAAGAAGGAAAGGCGGCTTCAACAAGAAGCGGGAAAAACCTGAGTTCGATCAGAAGGTGATCGATATCGCCCGTGTGACTCGTGTCGTAAAAGGCGGAAAGAGATTCAGCTTTCGGACCACGGTGGTTATCGGTGACAAGAAGGGGCGCGTCGGCGTCGGTGTTGCCAAGGGTCCTGACATGAAAGTCTCAACGGAAAAATCTTTCGCACAGGCTAAGAAGAATCTGGTGAAAGTGAGCTTTACCGGAAATACCGTTCCTTATCAGGTGGAGCAGAAAGTGGGTAGTGCTCATGTGCTTATCAAGCCGGCAGTCAAAGGACGCGGTATCGTTGCCGGTGGTGCGGTGCGTGCAGTCATGAATCTGGTCGGAGTGAGAGATATTTCGGCCAAGATGTTGGGATCCAAGAACAAGCTCAGTAATGCTCGCGCGACTATCAAAGCGTTGGAAATTTTCTCTGTCAAAACCGTAGGTGAGATGAAAAAGGAAAAGACCAAAGCTGAGGAGAAGGAAAAAGTTGCTGCGGCGGCAACTAAGACCAAGACTCCTATTGAAGACAGTAAAGCAGAAGAACCTAAGAAGGCTATCAAGCCGAAAACAGCTACCAAAAAAGCGGAATAAAATCCGATATTAATTTAGGTAAAGTCTATTAATTATATGCAGCTACATCAATTAACGCCGAACCCAAAGGCGAAAAAGAAAAGAGTCGGTCGAGGAGGAGCTCATGGAACGACGGCGACCCGTGGTACCAAGGGGCAGAAATCACGATCCGGCGGGGGAAAAGGAAAGAACTTTACAGGAGAAAAAATTCCGCTGTTCCGTAAGACTCCGAAATTGAGAGGTTTCAAGAGTTTGCGACCAAAGAATTTGGCGGTGAACCTTTCCCAAATCGAAGCTAAATTCGAAAATGGCGAGGTGGTAAATCCTGTCAGCTTGTTTCAAAAAGGGCTCATCAGAAGCGGCAGGGGTGCTGCAGTCAAAATTCTGGGTAATGGAGAGATAAGCAAGAAGAATATTTTTGAAAATTGTTTAGTGTCCAAGACGGCTGAGGAAAAAATCAAGAAAGCCGGAGGAGAAATCAAAGGAGAGCTTGAATCTCTCGCCTAAGAGTTTGTCTGAGAAGTAATCTTCGTTACGAAACCGTAAAATTTCGAGCGAAAAAATGAAAATCGAGGAAGGCTATCGTTTAATAACGTGACGAGACTTGGACCTTTTGCAGTCGAAATTTTACGGTTGTAGCAGGAAAAGACTTCTCAAGCAGGCTCTAAATAAAATTTTAAAAAATTTCTTATGATGAGAAAAATAAAGCAGATCATAAAAGACAAAGAGCTTCGTAATAAGATTGTTTTTGTCTCTTGTATGTTGCTGGTGTTCCGTTTGGCTGCGCATATCCCGATTCCTATTGTCGACGCGACACGTCTTAAGGATCTTTTTCAAAGCAATCAAATGCTCGGAATGATGAATATTTTGACCGGAAGCGGAATGGAGAACTTTTCTTTGGTGATGCTTGGTGTCGGACCTTACATTACCGCATCAATCATTATGCAGCTTTTGACAATGATTTCTCCCAAAATGAAAGAGATCTATCACGAGTCGGGCGAAGAAGGCAGGAGAAAATTCAATCAATTGACTAGGCTTTTCACTGTACCCTTGGCACTTCTTTCCGGTTTCGGAATGATTACTTTGCTGCGCAACCAAGGTGTGATCCTAGCTTCAGTTGACAATATTCAGATTATTTTAACACTCATTACTATCACCGCAGGTACGGTTTTCCTGATGTGGTTAGGAGAACTCATCTCGGAGAAAAACATCGGAAATGGTATTTCGCTGATCATTTTTGCCGGTATTGTCTCCGGTATCCCGAGAACGATTTCCCAGACAATGGAAAGCGCCATTCCATGGCCCACTGTCCTCAGTCTGCTAGTGATGGCGGTTATCGTGGTTGTCGGGGTAGTCATCATTACCGAAGGGCAGAGAAATATTCCTGTCTCTTACGCGCGCAGAACCTCCGGCAACAAAGTCACTAGCGCCGGTGGATCTACGTTCTTGCCACTTCGAGTCAACTCATCCGGAATGATACCGATTATTTTCGCTATGTCTATTATGCTTTTTCCCGGAATCATAGCTTCTTTCTTCATAAATAATTCCAATGTGCAGGTTGCCGGAGCGGCGATTTGGGTGCAGAATCTTTTTGCCAACCAGCGATTCTACGAAGTCCTATATTTCGTAATGGTATTCCTCTTCACTTATTTCTATACTGCTATCGTTTTTGATTCTCAGAGTGTTGCGGAGAACCTGCAAAAACACGGTGGGTTCGTGCCGGGCATCAGGCCGGGAAGAAATACGGCGGAATACCTGGAAAAGGTCATCAATCGCATCACTTTCGTAGGCGCCTTGTTCTTGGGGTTAATGGCGGTTCTGCCGGTCATCGGACAGAACGTAACTCATGTCAGTACTTTTGCTATCGGCGGTTCCTCCGTTCTGATCGTAGTCGGAGTGGTGCTAGATACTATAAGGCAGATAGACTCTCAACTTACTATGAGAGATTACGAAGAAATATAGTATTTGTTAAGATATACCTAAAACGGTCATTAAAGGGACCGTTTTAGTTTTGTGCATTGGCGCGATATGGTGTAGAATGAATGTGTATTGCTTTGTCATTCTCGCCATTGCCATGGCGAGCATAAACTCCGGCGGGAATCCATGATAGTTCGGATAAAAAGAGTGTTAAAAAGATTAGAAAACCTTAAAAAAATAGATTTTTAAACGATTAAGGTATTTTGGTTTCTGAAATAATAAACTTCCTCCGGAGCTTGTCCTCGCGAAAGCAGGGGCAGGAATGGCGGGCGGTATATCGATGGACACATTTATATAGATGCAGGTGGGCGTCATATTTTACTAAAATTATGGATAGTAGCTTCAACATTTTACTGCTCGGTCCCTCCGGTGCCGGCAAAGGGACGCAGGCGAAACTTCTTGCGGAAAAGTACGGACTGAAACATTTGCAGAGCGGTGAGATCTTGCGCAATATGGCCGTGCAGGAAAACGATTTCGGCCGCAAGGTCAAAGCGGCGATGCAAGAAGGTTTCGTCCCCTCAGAGTGGATATTCAAAATGATCGAGGAAGAATTTTCCAAACTCGGGGAGCAGGGGGTGATTATCGATGGCTTCTCGCGCAAGCTGTCCGAGATTAAGATGCTCTGCGATGTTTTTGAGAAGAATGGGAAGGAAATGGATTTTGTATTTTTGATCGATGTCGAGGAGAAGAAAGTAATCGAGCGACTGATTAACCGGAGGTTATGTCGGGATTGTAAGCAGGTCTTTGATGCGCGGGATATGGATAGCGCAAAGTGTCCGTCGTGTGGCGGAGGGATATATATTCGTGAGGATGATAATCTCGAGAGCATAGAAAGGAGACTGGAAGACTATCGGAATGAAACTTCTCTTGTTATCGATTTTATGAAAGAGAAGCGGGGTATAATCGAGATTAACGGAGATCAGTCCGTCGAGGATGTTTTTAAAGAAGTGTGCAGTCGGATAGATAAGAAATGAACCTTTGGGAATCCGGCTTAAATTAAAATTATAATTATTCATGAGTAAAAAAATAAATATTGTCATAATGGGGTCACAGGGGTCCGGTAAAGGAACACAGGCAAAACTCTTGGTGAAAGAATATGACCTCCAACACCTTGAAACCGGTGGAATCTTGCGTAAGATCGCTCAGGAAGATACGAAAGTAGGGAAGATGGTCGATACACTGGTCAACAAGAACGGAGAGTTCGTGCCTTGGAGCATAGTGCGAGAAGTCCTGGATGAGGCTATGGACGCGATGGATCCGAAAAGGGGAATCATTTTTGATGGTACGCCTCGTCGTATCGAAGAGGTGCATTATTGGGAAGAAAAATTCCATGAGATTCATTCGAAATTCGATTTCATATTTTTCATAAGGCTCTCAGAGGAGGAATCGTTGCGCCGCATCTCCAGCCGGAGGCTTTGCAAGGATAACGGACACTCGCTGATTTTCGGTAAGGATGTTCATAGCGAGGAAGACAAATGTCCGACCTGCGGTAGTGTCATTTATAGACGAGAAGACGACTCTCCTGAAAAAGTGATGAAACGGCTCGCCTGGAGCAAGGAAATCCTAGGGCCGGTCATTGAACATTACAAGAATGCGGGAGCTCTGATAGAGATAGACGGCATTGGCACGGTAGAGGAAATATTTCAGGAAATAAAAGGGTATATCGATGGCGTTAAATAGCTTTTTCTGTTAATTCATGGGGATACATACGAATTATCGGGCATCATCCTGAACGCAGTGAAGGATCCCACGGGATTCTTCGCCGAAGCTCAGAATGACAGACACACAACGGAGATTTTATCGGATAAACTAAATTATTTTAGACACAAAGGCTTATGCGTAAAGGACATGTGAATCTGAAAAGTAAACAGGAGATAGAAGTAATGGCTGAGAGCGGAAAGCTTTTGGCGGATATGTTGTCGATTTTGGCAGAGAAAGTCATGCCGGGAGTGTATGGTGATGAACTGGAGGAGATTGCTCAAGATTATATCAAGAAGCATAATGTTATTCCGTCTTTCCAATATTACCGGCCGGAAAGAAATATGACGCCCTTTCCTTCCGCACTCTGTTTCTCTGTGAACGACGAAATCGTGCATGGTTTTCCTTTCGGTAAACTTATCAAGGAGGGTGATATAGTAAGTATAGACGCAGGCTTAAAATATGAGGGCTTTCATTCTGATAGCGCAATTACCGTAGGGGCGGGGAAGGTGAGTCCGACAGCAAAGAAGTTGATGGAGGTTACGCAGCACTCTTTATACGAAGGGATCAAGGAGGTGGCTCCGGGTGCCCGTTTGGGTACAATCGGCAACGCAATTCAGACTTACGCCGAAGCGAAGGGTTTTTCGGTGGTTAGAGACCTGGTGGGTCACGGTGTCGGGCGCAGCATCCACGAATCGCCGGAAGTTTGCAATTATGGCAAGGCGGATACGGGATTAAAACTTTATCCGGGGATGGTGATTGCCATCGAGCCTATGATAAATGAGGGTAAATATGATCTCCAGGTCGATGACGATGATTGGACGATTCGTACGATAGACGGAAAGCTCTCCGCACACTTTGAGCACACGATTGCGGTGACGGAAGACGGTTTCAGGGTTTTGACTTTGCGGGAAGGAGAGAAGATAGCATAATAGTACGCAGTGATAGCACATTTCTTCTCTGCGTATTTTTTGTCATTCCGAGCTTGTCGAGTAATCACTATCTTCAAATAAAGCCGCATATGTATATTTTGGCGATATACGGGGATACTTCGATTTCGCTCAGGATGACAGGAAAAATTTAATTTAGCTAAACAATCCAGTTTATGAGCATAATCCTTGGCATTGACTACGGAGATAAAAGAATCGGACTATCTCTTTCCGATCCGGAAGAGAAACTTGCCCGGCGTTTTTATACGCTCATAAATGAAGGTGAAGAAAAAGTCCTTGAGGCGATTATAGAGGAAATAGAAAAGGAAAATATCGAAAAAGTGGTAATCGGTCTGCCATTAGGCTTCAGTGGTGAAAGTGATCAGACACGAAAGGTGGAAAAATTTATAGGCATTCTTGGGGAAAATGTTACCATTCCCATCATAAAAGTTAACGAGGTTCTAACCTCAAAAATGGCGCAGGAGAATCTCCTTAATGCGGGAGTAAAAGATATCAAGGGAATTCTTGACCAAGAAGCTGCCCGGATTATTTTGCAGGATTATTTGGATATGAAAAACATACGAGACATAGAACGGGATTAATACTTCGACTTTAAGTCTCCCATGATATAACGAGTAACACTACCATGCTGTGGTAACTTCCGTAGGCCGCGTCTGGCAATAACTGTCTGAACGAGTCGGATTTTTAGGCGAGAGGTATGTAACGAATCTGATATGGGCTCCCCGTCAACAAGTGTGATAGTTCATAATCCAAATCAGCGGTAAGAAAGCTAATGTAATCTTGGCGATATAGTTATTGATATTCCTAAATCCGAATGAAACCCTCTTAATCATCTTGATTTT
>JAQVBZ010000049.1 GCA_028690055.1 Minisyncoccota bacterium
AATCAAACGGTATATCGAAAAGAACAAACAGGAAGAAAAACGGGAATACTTGGACAGATGGAATGACGGGGAGGACGAAGTCCGTTAACCCTCAATTCCACCGACAAGGTCGGTGTGTAGTTTAATTTCTTGATTATAAAAACTATTTTATGTATAATACCTGTAAATAAAGGAATGATATTTTTTAATTTTTGATATCTTGTTTCGATCTAATCTTATTATCGGCTAATTTTTAAAAATGGAAGAGAGAAAAAGCAACGTGAGGGCGGGTAAGTACAAAGCGGTTATTATTTTTTTTGTATTTTGCTTGCTTTTTGTTTTTGGTGCGTTTTATTTCAAGGATTCTTTGCTTCCCGGTGCAACCGATAACCCGGATGTGTATTTCAAGGATTGCAATATCTTGGAAGAAAATTGTCTTGACGCGGCAAAGTGCGAGTTGAATATCTATTGTGGTGATGGTAATTTCAAAACTTGCCGAGTGTATGACTGCGGAAATAGCTATGGGGTATTCACGGAAGACCTCGAAGGTAAAACTGATTTTAAAAACGAAATAATGCCGGACGAGGAAGTGGTTTTCGCTACTAGGGAAGATTGCAGCGGAACTATGAAGGTCTTGAGTGAAGAATGTATAGAGGGTAAAACGGAAATGAAAATAAAGCTTGCTTTAAAAGGAGAGTGCGAAATTGAAAGTTTCGCTACTATTTTTGAAAATATAGGAGCGCAACCGAATATATTCACTTTTCTCGGTGATGATACCTATTCTGTCGTTTCTTACGCTTGCGGAGATATAACCAAGGTCATTCCGGCCGCAAAGGGTGGTATCGGTTTGGAACTTGAAATGATAAATGATTAATTTTTAAAAATATATAATATAAAAAGTATGACTTCTCGCTTTACCTCTTATCTTGGAAAATTATCATTATGTTTATCCGTGTTGTTCTTTTTTTCAGCCGTGCCCTTCTGTGGCGCTACTGTGAACAAGGATAGCGTTTCTGTCTTAGTCCATACGGCCAGTGAAGACAACTGGTATGACTATTACAGTAGTGTATACTACAAAAATACAAATCCATTACATACTTTCGCCTCTTGTGATTATACCAGCTACACCACATATGAGCAGGCGACTCTCGATCGTTATTATAAGAATTCTATGTGCGACGGAGACGGTAAGCGAAACGATTATTTATATACAGATTCTGCTGATGAAGCGAAGACATATCCGGTTTCGGAGAATTTTACCATAACAGCCAGTGCGTCTGCCAGTTCTGGAAGTATGTCCGGGGTAAAGATTGAGTGGGTCTATGGACTGACGGCGTTGCCGAATTATGATGGCAGCAGCTGGACCACTGCGTCAAATGGCATAGGGTCATATACTTGTCCGAAAACGGGGACCTGTACTATCTGTGTCAAAGGAGGAACTTGTGCCCATCCTGTTATTCCGCAAGAGGCTTTAAGCGTTCATGATGATGGAGAGCAGAGGAGGTTTTTTTTCAGAGTTACTTTCACAAGCTCGGGTCAAGGTGGAGACAGTGTGACTACCGGATATGACAATGCACTCGATAAATATTATGCATTGGTTATTTGTGGGCCGAAATGTGCGTCTCATACTTGCGACCAATACACACCGTCTATTTCAACCGACTATGTTACGAGCCCGGGGGATTTTTGTAGCGGACTGAATGATGTAAACGGTTACTATACTGTAAATTGGGAATATCTCAAGATTCCGAGCCATACCACACAGGATCATTACAAGATTTCTATCCGTAAGAAAGGAACTACGAATGTTTTAAAAACTTACGAATCAGATTCTTCTTCTCTGTCATATAAAATACCCAGCTCCTGGCTTTCATATGGTATCAGTTATGAATGGATGGTGGAAGCGGATCTCTCCGGTCAAGGTTGTAATTGGAGCGTGGTATCTCCTTGGAGCAGCGGTGCGGCGAATATCGTAGTTCCAAATCGCTATCCTGTGCCGAAGATGACTGTGAAAAATGCCATCAACAATGATTGTCTTAATGGGGGGTGTCTTAAATCGGAAGATTTGAAATTTGACGGTAGCGCTTCGAGCTTTTCCACGGGAAGCCCCTCTTACGATTGGACGATAGACGGAAATCCATATAAGGGGGTATCTCTTACTGAAAATTTTATAAGCAAGAAGCATACCGTAAAATTGAAGATAACTGATGGCGCTGGGAATTCTTGCAGTACTCCGGTCAGGGATTTTGATTTGGATCAAGTTGCCCAAGGATGTTTATCTGTAGGTGGATTGTTTTTGGTTGACGTCTATAAGCCGGCTAATCCTTGTGGCGGTCTTGATAATGATGACGGTTATTACGCGGTAACTTGGAAAACACAAAATATACCAGCCAATTACAAGCAGGTCAAATACGTGGTGACCGTGGAGAACAAAAATAATTCCGCGGATACTCACACTATTTCTGTTGCCTCTTCTTCTACAATGTTTCTAGTTCCGGCTGAGTGGATTACTTATGGTTCTGCTTACAAATGGAAGGTTAAAATTACGGTATCTCCTGCTAATAATGTGTGCTCCTTGGACGTAGAGTCTTCTTGGAGCGATGCGTACAATAAAGATATAATCGTGCCCCAGCGCTATCCTGAACCGGAATTTGATGTGGAAAATGCCGCCAAAAAGAACTGTCTTATAAATGATAATTGTTATAAGGATGAAAGTTTGAAATTTGATGCCAAGGCTTCCAGATTTTATGATGGAACTCCGAAGTATGATTGGGTCGTGGACGGTGGTTCGTATACTGGGGTTGATTTTTCAGATAGTTTCACTAAAAATAATTTTACGGCGACCTTGAAAGTTACGGATGGCGCTGGAAACTTTTGTACTCTTTCAAAACCTATTTATCTAGCGGGAACCTCTTGCTCTTCTGCTCCCACCGTATCCTTGTTGCCCCTGGCCACATCTGGTGATTTTTGTGGAGGTATGGTCGGCTACAGATTGAGTTGGCAAAATAACGGTTTGCCAGCTGGTGCGACACAAACTAATTATGACATCACAATCCAAAACAGAAATATTGCTGCAGACACCAGGCATCTGTCGGGTTCTAACGCTACTATGGACTGGATTCCGACCGGATGGCTTGATTATGACAGTGCCTATGATTGGCAGGTGAAGACAACGACAGTTTCTGCGGATGGAAGCTGTACCTGGACCAGTACGTCGACTTGGAGCAGCGGCGCAATCAGTTTTAGTATTCCTAAACAATACCCTATACCGAGATTTAGTGTGGAGAATAGCGTAGAAGATTGTCTTGATGGGGGATGTTTCACTGGTGAAAATATCGAATTTGATGCCAGG
>JAQVBZ010000005.1 GCA_028690055.1 Minisyncoccota bacterium
ATCGTTTGACATATAGTGAGGTAAAATTGTTAGTTTATACCTTATATACTATTCCAAACTGACTTCGTCCGCAATCGGAAACCGTGGACGACCGACTTCGTCGGTGGTTTTCTTTAACTAATAAAAATAGCTATAATACTTTTTATACTGTTTCGACGACTAAAGGAGTGTAACAACTCTATAATATTATCCCAAGAAAATCAGATTACTTAAGCCGGAAGATATTATGTTCATTCTTTTTTACGAGCAGAGAGAATTTATCACCCCTTGCATTACCCGACCGTAACACTATCCATGCCATAAACTGTACGGTTCACAAGACCCCCCAAACAATCCACAATACCAAGTCTTGCCGGAGCTCCGACTTCCGGATTGTAGACAAGCATATACCTATGAGCCATTATCAACATAATACAATTCCAACGTTTTCTGTATTTCTCCGATGTCCGATTGTCTTTTTGAATCTCTCGCTCGCGCAGCGTTTAAGAGAGGTCTGAGAGATGCTCGCCAAAATACTCGCAATAACCATCGCAACTAAGAGCGCAATCAATGCAAAACCACTCTGTCCAGAATCCATGAGGACGCAATTTATAAAATAATCTCATCAGAAATACACAGAACATCAAGTTCTATTCTCCATGCTGAATCATAATAACATGTCTATGCTATTTTTTCAACCCGAAAATTGCTCCGCCGTACCTACCAACCTTACCCTACCAAGTCCAAGAATTCTTTTTCCTCAATAATTTTCACTCCCAATTCCTCCGCCTTCTCCAGCTTGCTGCCAGGATTTTCTCCTGCAATCACATAATCAGTGTTCTTAGTCACCGAAGAATGCATCTGACCACCAGATTTCCTAATAAGTTCCTTCGCTTCTTCACGACTAAATTTTCCCAGACTTCCCGTCAGCACGAAAGACAGTCCGTCCAGCTTCCTGGAGACTTTTCCATCCTCTCTGATTTCCACGCCCGCCTTAAGAAGTTTTTCTATCAACTCCAGATTCTCTTCATCGGCAAAATACTCAAAAATGCTTTCGGCAACTTTCGGTCCGATATCTTCGACCACCTCCAACTCTTCCTTGCTCGCTTTTTCAATTTTTTGCAAAGTATTATAATATTTCGCCAACACAATAGCCATCTCCTCCCCCACATGACGGATGCCAAGTGCGTAAACGAAGCGGGCCAAACTTATTTCTCGGCCTTTCTCTATCGATTTGAGCAGATTATCCGCAGACTTCTCTCCGAATCTGTCCAAAATTTCCAAATCGCCTTTTTTCAATTCGAAGATATCCGCCAGATCAGAAATAAGTCCTTCCTCTGCCAGATGCTTCACTTTGTTCGGACCTAGGCCTTCGATATTGAAAGCCTTCTTACTGACCGCATGTGAGAGTTTACGCAGTTCCACGGCAAAACAATTCTTGCTCGGACAATAATATGCAACTTCCCCCTCCCTACGGACAACAGTCGAATCGCAAAAAGGACATTTTTCAGGCATAGTAAATTCTTTTTCCTTACCACTACGAAGCCCCTTGACCACGCTCACAACTTCCGGAATAATATCGCCCGCCTTCTGAATGACTACTGTATCTCCGATGCGTACATCCAGCCGTTCGATTTCGTCTTGATTATGCAAAGTCGAACGTGAAACAGTCGAACCGGCCACAGAAACCGGTCTCAGATGTGCCACCGGTGTGAGCGCGCCCGTTCTGCCGATTTGAATTCTTATATCTTCCACGACTGTCGTCACCTGTTCAGCCGGGAACTTGTAAGCAATCGCCCAACGCGGCGCCTTACCGGTATGTCCCGCCATTTCCTGCCACTTGCGCGAATTCAGTTTCAGAACGACGCCGTCTATCCAGTAGTTCTCTTCTTCCTTATGCTCCTGCCAATATTTATGAAAAGCAGATACTTCTTCGACTGACTTGATATATTTCCAATTCTTGTTCACTCGAAAGCCTAGCTCATCCAAAAGTTCTAACTCTTCGGCTTGCGTCGCGGGCAGAGAGATATCTTCCGCTGCGGAAAGATCATAAATGAAACACCCTAGCTTACGCTCCTTCGCAACTTGAGGGTTCAACTGCCGAATCGCTCCAGCCGCCGCATTGCGTGGATTGGCAAAAAGTGCCTCACCCCGTTCTTCTCTATCCTTATTCAATTTATCAAAGACATCTTTGGACATAAAAACCTCGCCTTCCACGATAACACTCACGTCACGATTCAATTTAAGGGGAATACTTTCTATGGTTTTCAGGTTCTGCGTAACGTTCTCCCCTACCTTGCCATCGCCACGCGTCGCGCCGTTCTTGAGTACCCCCTTTTCGTAAGTCAGCACCACGTGTAGCCCGTCAATCTTGAGCTCAGCCGTATAATCGAGAGATGCGGGGAGATTTTCACCGAGATCGACCAAAACCTTGCGAATACGATTATCAAAATCCAAAATCTCCTGCTCGTCAAAAGCATCATTGAAAGACCACTGCCGCACTTTATGCACCACCTTCTCGAATTTATCGAGCGGAGCCCCGCCGATACGCTGCGTGGGGGAATCCGGAGTGATAAATTCCGGATATTCCTGTTCCAAGATATAAAGCTCGTGCTTGAGGCTATCCAACGCCGCCTCGGAAATTTCCTGCTTATCCAAAACATGATAAAGATAGCGGTGATGATTTATCTCTTTTTTCAGTTTTTCTATACGAGTTTTAGTCTCTGGCTTGTTCATATCTATATATTTTAAAATGCCGAGATGGTTCTCGGAGTAACAGACTGTATTGTCCGATGCGGATAAAACACCTCTATGCAATGGAGTAGCAGGTTTTAACCTGCGCGGTTGTCCGATGCGGATGAGAAGATTGCATGCGATGACTTTACGGCTTGGGATAGCAGCGCGGGATGAATCCCGCTACTCCGCCGAAATGACACAATTCCGACATTTCTAATACACGAGCATCCCCAAATACCAGACCATTATTTCGCTTCCCCAGAAATAACTTATCACCAATCCCAGTATCAAAAACGGTCCGAAAGGCAAAGCGCTTTTCATTTTTTTCTTGCGCAGTATTATCATCACGAGCCCCACGATTGCCCCAGACACGAAAGCGATAAATAGCGCAAGGAAAGTCTTCGAGAAGCCCAATGTCATCCCCATCAGGAATCCCAGTTTCACGTCTCCGCCCCCCATACCCTCTCCCTTAGTGATCCATATCAGAAACAAGAAAAATCCGCTGACGAGCATAGCCGCACCCAAAAAATCAAGAAATATATCAATATCAAGCCCGGTTGTCGACAGAGCATTAATAAGGAGAAGCAAGAAAGATACGCCAATTGCAGGAAAAACCACTTCATCGGGAATGATATAGTGCTTCAAATCAAAAACAAAAATCACAACAAGGGATAAGAATATGAACAGCAAGAAAATGAAACGCAAGATACTCACCGTGGCAAGATCGCAAGCAGAAAAAATCTGCATAAAAAGCACGGCGGAAATGATACCAGCTGTAATCTCCACCAACGGATACTGCCAAGAGATTTTCTTTTTGCAATATCGGCACTTGCCCCGCAAAAATAAAAAGCTCAGCACTGGAAAGAGATCATACCAGGCCAGCTGATGAGAACAGAAAAGGCATTTTGAACGAGATTTGACGATACTGTCTTTCGTGTGCAAGCGGAATATCACCACATTAAGAAAGCTACCAAACATCAGCCCAAAGACAAAGACCACCAGCAAAATAAAATAATCCATATTAAAAGTTATGATTATAACTATGCTATTGCATATTATTAGGAATGCAGTTTTTATACCCTAACTTGGCCTCGCTACGCCTTGGCATCGACGTGAACGTATCCGTCTAAAAGCCACACCAAAGACAACCGATACGATTTATAATCTATAGCCTGTTAATTATCAAGATCCCCTCTCTACAATATATCACACTTTAACAACAAAAAAACGGGCAAATGCTGTCTGCTTCCTTCACGATTCCGATATCAATTAGCGTAGATACACTCATTGTTATTACAAGTAGCCGTTTCCCAACCACCAGTATTGTCTATTCCCGGTGTCAAAACAACTGAAAAAGTTCCTCCATCGCAATCATCATCAACCACGATTGAGCCAATAGAGGAAGCCGAAGGAAAGTCGCCATAGGAAGTGATATCGGAATAGTCTGAAGCTTTTCGACAAATAGAATCTCCCGGCAAAGGCGAAGTATCTGCTGCAACCATTAGAGTAGTATTTACTGACTCGCAACACATTAGCAACGACGACTGTACACTTTTAGTGGTAGTCTGGAAGGAAACCCTGTTTGCCTTTATTCTAGCACCGGTTATGGAAGACATTACTATTGTCGACAATAGGCCAATGATCGAAATCACGACCAGAATTTCGATTAGAGAGAAACCCGAAATTTTTCTTCCAACAATCTTTTTCATGTGTCTTATAAATTTATTTATATATTAACTTATGAACTAATAATATCACAAGTTATATTTTTATACAATTTTAAAACGGATAGTCAAACTATCCGTTTTAAATTTAAAATTCAGAAAAACATCCTAAGAGAAATCGCAACTTGTTTCAGTACAAACTGCAGCACTTGTCAGAGTTCCTGCAAAACTAGTAGGAAGATCGATGGTCAATGTAAAGTCCCCAGCGTCACAGTCATCTGTTACTACAACAGCACCGATACCTGTAGGATAGTTGGCGCCCCCTGTACATATCGCCGTTCCCGCATCTGCAGCAACCGCATTCAATGCAGGACTAGGTTCGTCGCAACAGAGAATAGCACCAGACTGAATACTGGAAACTGACGACTTGTACGATGCATCCGCAGCTTTTCTTCTTGCTCCGTTAAGGGAAGTCATAGCGATGGTCGATAGAATACCGATGATAGCGATAACTACCAAGAGCTCTATAAGGGTAAAACCTTTAGTATTATTCATTTTCACTTTTCTTCACCTCCCTTCAATTATTTTTTAGTTTATTAATCTATATCTCTTAAACTTTGGAATTCATAATTGCATTATAGCATACGCTATTTTTTTTGCCTAGCCTATTTCCTAAGAAGCATCTTCAAATCGTTAGAGTTAGTAGAATAAGTCATCGCATCCTCGATAGAAATCTCTCCGTCCTTTACCATCTTCGCCAACGAGCTATTGAGCGATACCATTCCTTCATCGGCGCTGGTGTTGATTACCAGATCCAGCTGATGAACTTTATTCTCGCGAATAAGATTCTTGACTGCGGAATTCGCTTTCATAATTTCCACCGCCGGGATTCTCCCTCCCCCCACGCGCGGGATGAGTCTTTGTGAAATTACCCCCAAAAGATTACCCGCTAGCTGCGCACGAATCTGATTCTGCTGGCTAGCCGGGAAACTGTCAATAATACGGTCGATTGTCTGCGCGGCACTGTTGGTGTGCAGCGTGGCGTAAACGAGGTGCCCAGTCTCCGCCGCAGTGATTGCCATACTGATTGTCTCCCAGTCACGAAGCTCTCCGACCAGAATTACGTCAGCATCCTCACGGAAAATCGCCCGAAGCGCATTAGAAAAAGACTTAGTGTCTGTCCCCACTTCCCGCTGATCGATCATACAACGATTCTGTGTATACACGTATTCGATAGGATCCTCAACGGTGATGATGTGCTTGAATTTCTCCAAATTGATCCTGTCGATGAGCGCCGCCAGAGTAGTGGATTTACCATGACCGGAAGGTCCTGTCACCAACACAAAACCTTGCGCCGGCTTGGTAAAATCATAAACGGACGCGGGCATACTTAGCTCTTCCAATGTTCTGATCCGGGACGAGATGAGACGGAAAGAAGCCCCCACGGAACCTCTCTGAAAGAAAGCATTGACACGAAATCTCATCTTTCCTTCCAATTCATAGGACATATCCAACTCCTGATCCGCTAAAAACGCTTCTCTCCTTTCCTTGCTCAAAATAGACGTCACCAGCTCGAACGTATCTTGTGCCGAGAGAATTTCTTTCTTGTCGAGCGGGACCAATCTCCCGTCGATCCGCACGGTCGGATATCTGCCCACTGAAAGGTGCAGATCAGACCCTCCTTCTTCCGCAGTAATTGCCAAGAGGCTTTCCATGACTTGTTTAGAATCGATACCTGACATAGTTTATATCTTATTTATTTAAAAATTCTTTTACCTTATCCACAACCTCAAGCGGAGTGAAGTGAGCCTTGATAATATAATCCACAGCCCCCAGTTTGAGTCCCTTCTCCACGCTGTCTTTTTGTCCCAAGTTGGTCAGCATGATTACCGGAATGCCCTTAGACACCCCCTCCTTGAGCTTTTGCAAAACAGAAAATCCGTCCATCTTCGGCATCACCACATCCAACAAAATCAGGTCCGGGTGATTTTTATCCACCATCTCCAACCCCTGAATTCCATCAGGTGCTATCTCGACGCTGAACCCCTCCGACTCAAATTTAATCCTATACATATCGGAGATGAAAGAGTCATCCTCGATGATTAGAATCTTATTCGTTTTTTTACCTGCCATATTTTTTAATTAACAGATTAAAGCCACTTGGATTATTCTTCGGTCACTCTCAAAATTTCCTCTATCGTCGTCAATCCTTGTAATGCTTTCACGATACCATCTTGTTTCATAGTTATCATCCCCTGCCGTCTTGCCTCTTTCTCGATTTCGCTGTCGGTAATACTGGCATGAATAATCTTTTCCATATCAGGAGTCATATTCAGCATTTCATAGATACCGACACGCCCATTCGATCCCGAATTTTTACATTCCTTACATCCCTTCCCCCGATAAAACTTAAACCCCTTATCCAAATCAATATCCAATCTCTGGTCAAGAGGAATCTTACGTATTTCCGCTTCAACTTCAGCAGTCGTTTCTGCGGAGATTTCAATCTCCTCTTTGCAATAGGGGCAAATCCTGCGTACCAGCCGTTGAGCAACGCAAACATTGAGCGCCGAGCCGATCAAGAACGGCTCGATCCCCATGTCCACCAGACGCGGAATCACACCCACGGAATTGTTCGTGTGCAGCGTCGAGAGCACCAAATGCCCGGTGAGTGCCGCATGCATCGCGAGCGAGGCCGTCTCCTTATCGCGAATTTCCCCCACCATTATGATGTCCGGGTCTTGACGCAGAATCGAGCGCAACCCCGACGCAAAATCATATCCTATTTCCGGCTTCACCTGGCTCTGGTTAACGCCCGCGAGATAATATTCTACGGGATCCTCCAACGTCACAATATTGACTCCTTCCCGATTGAGTATTTTCAAAAGAGCATAAAGCGTAGTCGATTTTCCCGACCCGGTAGGCCCTGTAATCAGAATGATGCCGAACGGCTTCTCAATATTTTCGTTGAGTATCTCCAAAGCCTTGGGCCTGAGCCCCAAAGACTCCAAATTACCTATTTCCGACGTAGTGTCCAAAATACGCATCACCACCTTCTCACCATTCACGGTCGGAAACGTGGAAATACGAAGATCTACGCTCTTGGTAATATGGCCTTTCTCACTCAAATTGAAGCGAAACCTCCCATCCTGAGGCTTCCTTGTCTCGTCTATTTTCAAATTGGAAAGAATTTTGATTCTGGAGACCACCGCCGGTGCCAATTTTTTCGGCAATACAAGGCTGTCGTGCAAAACCCCGTCCAAGCGATACCGCACGCGCAAATCCTTTTCTGTAGATTCGATATGGATATCGCTTGCCTTCCCTTCGACCGCATGCGAAACGATGATATCAACCACCTTACTGATTGGAGCCTCTTCGGTAATCCGATCATTCTCAAGTTGCGAGCTTTCATCATCCTTACTCTGCGCATCCTCAATCCGATCCCCCACGTTCTCCAAAGCGTCTTTGAGTTCATCACCAAGGTTTTTGTGTTGTTTGACGATTGTATCAAAACTGCCTTGAGAAATAAGGTACGTCTGGGTATTGATCCCATGTCTGATTGAGATGAATTTTAACGCGTCCAGAGCCTCCAGGTCATTGGGGTTTACCATACCTACCTTAAGCAAAGTACCGTCAAATTCGAACGGCAATATCTTGTAAAAAACGATAGCTTTGTCCGGAATCGCCGCAAAGACCGTATTATCTATCACTCTGTCTTTGAGTGAAATATACGGAATCTTCAGAAAATCCGCTTTTATCTTAGTAATCTCCTCTTCTTTAAAGAATTTTTTATTCAGTAAGACATCAAAAATATTCGAGGAGTTCCTTTTTGCCTCTTCATAAGCGATACCAAGATTCTCCTTCTTGTCCACAGCGCATGTCAGCAGATACTCATAAGTTTTGTCTAATTCTTGAATATCCATAAAAATTCCTTAGAGAAAAAATGAAATTGAACCTTACTAATGTAAGCATCATGCCTTTGAGTAATGCGTCCTTGCTAAGCCTATCAGCCCCGAATCCGCGGGAATACGCATCCAATACCCTGCCACAAATACATATCCACGATTTACATAAGACAGAACTTAATTCCTCATGAAGTTTAGTCCAAGATTCTCTTCAAACGGCTATGCTCTCTTTTCAAAATTGTAGAGAGCCAGACCGACCGCCACTGCATAGGAAGAAGAAATCGTCCGCAACTTTTCCTCCAAGAGACTGTCATAAGAAATGTCCTGAAAAGGATTTCCTATCTCCACCGGCAGATTCATCTCTTCGGACATATATTCCTGCATACCGGGCATTTGCGATGAACCTCCCGTCAGAATTACGCCAGAAATTTTCTTGCCATTAGTATGAAGATATGCCTGCTCGTTCTTCTTGGCCTCAGAAACGATGATGCCCAAGATAGGCATAAGAATGTCTGCCAATTTCTTGTCTGAGGGAGAATTCAATCCGGATTCTTTCTTGAGAAGATTTGCCCTTTCTATATTTACCCCGAAGCTATTGGCGACGACCTTGGTCAATTCCTCGCCTCCCACCGCAGAGATACTGTGGCTTTCCGTGACTGAACCATCGTCCACAACAGTAATACCTGTCATTTTATACCCGATATCGATTATGATATATACACCAGGTCGGTGCCCTACCAGAGAACGAGCTAACGAGAATGATTCTGTTTCAAGCGACACCAAATCCAAGCTGAAAGCATTTGCGATTGCCAGATACTTCGCTGAAATTTCTTTCGGAATGGCAATCAAGAGTACGCGGGTATTGTCCCCACCACCGAATTGGCTGCCACTATTCACCGCCGCAGACTCTTTCCCTTTCGCATCCTGCGCATTGCGATCATTGGAAATTATGCTCCAGCCAAAAACAATCTCATCCATCGGAATCGGTATATATTTAGGAGCATCATAATTGACTGCGGCCTCAAGCTGCTCTTTAGGCATTCGAGGAAAGGAAACTACGGAAGTGAAAGTTGAAGAAGCCGGCACAGACATCGCGACTTTATGATGCGCCACGTCCGCCGTGTTCAAAATGGTCTTCATACTCTCGATAGTATCTTTGTCCAAAGATTGGATATCTTTCTTCGCAATCGTTCCGTCAGGATTGATTCGCTTCCCCGCTTCCAGAGAAACGTAGTTCCGCAGAGCGACCCGCCCGTTATCCCAAGCGAGCTCGACAATCCTTATCCCGGTAGTTCCCAGATCTATTCCGAAGAACGAGGAAGAATTTTTACTCAAAAATGACAACATTTAGATTTGTTTATTTTATTACTCGCCCCGGACCTGAATCTTGGTCGCGGAATTCTTTTCTACCTTCGGCATCTTAATGGTAAGGATACCATTCTTCATCGAAGCCTCCACTTTATCAATCATAATATCGCAAGGCAAAATCACCGACCTCGAGAAACTACCCCAAAAACATTCCTGATAATAATAGTTTTCCTCCGCCACCTCTTCGGCCTTCTCCCGTGAACCTCGAATAGTAACCATATCGCTGGTAACCGACAAATCCAAATCTTCCGGTCTGATTCCGCCGACAATCGACCTGATTACTACATAATCGTCGTCCTGGTACACGTCGATAGCGAGCTGCCCTTCTTCTTCCACCCCTTCCTCGTCGTTACCCCAGTTATTTTCCATCTCCGTCTCTCTGTTTACTTGCTCGTCTTTATCCTGAATAGCGATAGCGTCTTTAATCTGTGACTCCGACTGCACCTCGGTATCGGGATAACCCTCTTCCGACCCGACGATCTTGTCCAGGAAGGATTTCTTTTGTTTCATCATATTTTTCTTTTTTATTTTATTAAACCTATCTTAAAAAATTGGATACAAAAAATCAAAAACCCGTTTCCAAAAAAATCTTGAAAAAAATTTTAAATCATTTTTCCTCTCTGTATTATTTTTCATCGATGACTGCACCGATAAATACAAAACCTAAGATTATTATATCATTTTTAAAAACTACGACAAGGACCTGATATCGCGAATCGCGAATCTATCGTATTAAACGTATCAATTATTATCCCGCTTATTATAATAATCATTATTTCTTTGTTACTGCAAGGCAAAACGAGCCGGCCTGATTATCTGTTACGCGAAAATAGCAGTATCGGTTCGGTGGTGTCATTATTGTTATGATATGCTGCCCCGTACCCCCGCAAGATTTCAACCGATGCGACGCTCTCAATGACGGCTTACATGCCATACCACATCCTACCTTTTAGCACCGTA
Source organism: Minisyncoccota bacterium (assembly GCA_028690055.1). GTDB lineage: Bacteria > Patescibacteriota > Minisyncoccia > JAHIHE01 > JAGLIN01 > STD2-77. The sequence continues at coordinate 10,613 of JAQVBZ010000005.1, forward strand.
CATTGACAATAATAGCTTTATGTACTATTGTCGACTCGTGCTATTTAAAGAACAAACATCGCTTTTTTAGGAGGAAAGCATGATAGAATCTTTTCCTGATATGCCCACCGTGCCTATCAAAGGTTTAATAGAAGTAATAATCTTATTCTCTCAGCCTTGGGCCTTTCTTGAAGTTTTCATTGAAGGCGGTATATCATGGGCAGCGCTTGCTCCTTGCCCAAGATATAAAAACACCCATAAGTCTAAGGAGTTAACCGCATATCACGTGTCTCTAGGTCTTACGTTTTTCATGGCCTTCGAGGCATGTGCTAGAGTTCTTTACGGAGAATGGATACCTTTGGGAAAATTACTCGTTCTTCTTGTGCCGATGCTAATAGCAATCACACTTGAAGATTATTCGTGGCATATCATAAATCCCTCACAATCATATGGCTGGCGTAAGACTTTCGTCCAAAAACGCTATCCGGCCTGGAAGGGGTTATTCATATGTTACATTCCCATCGATTATTTCCTCTGGCTAGGAGGATCATTGACGACATTTCTTCTCCTTGGAGGAGATGTATGGTATTGGCTGATAGTTGTGTCTTATTGTCTCCTGTTTGCCCTCCTGTTGACAATAACTATGCCCTTCGTTCACTGGATGATTCCTAAGTGGGGCGAATCGGTTATGGAGCATAGCAAGAAACATGTCGCTTTCATCGGAGAAGGCGTAAAAGCCACAGTAGACGTGTCTTTCTCTGATAGAAGACGGGGTTATACAACTATAACAGAAGGCATATCGCCAGCGGGAAGAATAAACCCCGGCTCTGATTGCGTTTTGGAAGAATGGTTTAAATATGAAAAACCCCTTTTCCCCCTTTTGTTTTTAAAAAGATACCTAAAACGTCCGGCATAATCGCAAAAAAAATATAAACAGTATTTAAAAAAAGTAATAAAGAATATTGCAAAAAAAGGACAGCCCCAGAACTGAAAGGGCTGCCCTAATTTTATTATATATCGAGTTTCCACGATTACATCGCTCCTAATTTCTCCTCGATCTTCGCCAGTTTCTCCATACTCTCACTCAACTTGCCCTTCTCCGCCTCGATAATATTGTCCGGGGCCTTTGAAACAAAAGTCTCATTTCCCAGTTTCTTTTGAAGGTTGCTCACAAAAGCAGTGAGATTCTGCTTTTCTTTCAAAAGATTCTGCTTTTCTTTCTCCATATCCACCAGCCCCTCGAGAGAAACATAAATTTCCACACCCGACAAGACCGCTACTGCCATTCCTTCTTTCTTGGCAAAAGTTTCCGCGACTTCCAAATCTTCCACCCGGCCTAAAAATTTTATGATCTCAACTTGAGCCACGATCAGGTCTTTCTTCTCCACCGAAACGATTACGACTTTCACTTTTTTCTTAGGCTCGATCTTATATTCCGCGCGGATATTGCGGATGCCGGTTATTATATCTTTAACAATTTCAAAATTCGCCTTCGTGTCCTCCTTTTGCAAAGCAACCGTTTCCGGCCATTTCTGCACCATCAGTAGCTCCCCTGTTTCAAAGTCTTTCCAGATTTCCTCCGTAACATATGGCGCAAAGGGGTGCAGAACAATAAGCAATCTTTCTAGAACATACAATAATATCTCGTCTTTGCTTCCCTCGACTTTGGCAATCTCCAGATACCAATCAGCCAACTTGCTCCAAGTGAAATCATAAATCTCTTCGCCTGCGGCAGAGAATCTGAAATTTTCCAGATTATCCTTTACGTCGGAAATCAAATGATCCGTCTCTCCCAAAATCCACTCATCCGCCAAAGTTTTCGCCTCAGGACGCATCTCAACACGCTGCACATTTTCCACGCTCATCAAGATATAGCGCGACACGTTCCAGACTTTGTTCACAAAATTTCGATAAGTCTCAATCTTCTCTTCATAGACCTTGAGGTCATTCCCCGGCGTCGAACCGATGATAAGACTGAGCCTGAGCGCATCCGTACCGTATTTCTCAATCATCTCAAGCGGATCAATCCCGTTTCCCAGCGACTTGCTCATCTTCTTGCCTTCCTTATCGCGGAGCATCCCATGCAAATAGACATTCTCAAAAGGAACTTCGCCCAATACATAAGTCGTCATCAAAATCATACGAGCAACCCAAAAAGGAAGAATATCATAACCAGTTTCCAAAACACTGGTCGGATGATATTTCAAAAGGTCCGGACTGTTTTCCACCCATTCATCGAAGTTGGCATATTTCGCAAAGTCCTTGTCCATCAGCGTCGAAAAAGTCCACGCGCCGGATGAGAACCAAGTATCGAAGGTGTCGGAATCCTGCCGCAAATGAGAGCCCTGACACTTGGAACAACCAGCCGCCTCGTCTTTTTGCAGAACCACCCCTCCGCAATCCTCGCAATACGAAACCGGGATCCGATGTCCGAACCAGAGCTGACGGGAAACGCACCAGTCGCGCAGATTCTCCACCCAGCTAAAATACGTCTTCTCGAATCTCTCGGGGATAATCTTGATCTCCCCTTCCTGCACGACCCGCAGCATCACCTCCTTGAGAGATTTGTCCTGGAAATATTTATTACCGTCCTTGGTAATCTTTTTATTGACATCGATAAACCATTGTAGCGACGGCAAAGGTTCGATGGCAGCATTGCAACGATAGCAGACGCTCAAATTCTGCGGTACTTCTTCTTCTTTTTCCATCAACCCCTGATCACGAAAATGCTTCGCAATCTTTTCTCTTGCCTCCAGTGTGGTCAGTCCCTCATAATCCTTGCCCGCCTCCGCTGTCATCTTGCCGTCCTCACCGATAACTTTGATGGTCGGCAGATCATTTTCCGTCGCCATCTGAAAATCCGCCATACTGTGCGCCGGCGTCACGCCCAAAGCCCCCGTCCCGAAAGCCATATCGACAGTCCAGTCGGCAATAATTCTGATTTCGTGCTCGCCGTTTCCCAGATCGATCTTATAAGTTTTGCCGATAAATTCCTTGTAGCGATCGTCTTTAGGATTGACCGCCACCGCCACATCGCCCAGCTTGGTTTCGGGCCTGGTAGTCGCGATGGTAATCGGAAAATCTTTTTGATATTTGAAATAATAAAATTTGCCTTCTTTCTCTTCATGCTCCACCTCGTCATCAGCAAGCGTTGACTCGCACCGCGGGCACCAGTTCACGATCCGATTACCCCGATAGATGAGACCGTCTTCATACATCATCGTAAAAACTTGCCGCACCACTTCCGACAATCCCTCATCCAACGTGTACCGCTCGCGCGACCAATCGCACGAAGACCCCATCTTACGTACCTGCTCGCGGATGGTATCCCTCGAACCCTCGACATATTCGTGCACACGTTCCAAAAATTTCTCCCGTCCCAAATCATATTTAGTCAGTCCTTCCTTAGCGATGTTTTTTTCCACTTTGGTCTGTGTGGCGATGGAAGCATGATCCGTCCCCGGCAACCACATTGTCTGCTTCTGCTCCAAACGATTGAATCTGACCATCAGATCCTGATAGGCAAGCATCGAAGCATGTCCCAAGTGCAAAATTCCCGTCGCATTTGGTGGCGGCATAGAAATCACAAATTTCTCGGGCGTTTTACCCTCCCCCGCACATGGCAAATTATCAGGATTAAAAAATCCGGACTCTTCCCACTCCTTATAAATCTTATCTTCCACTTCCTGTGGCTGATATGCCTTCGGTATCTCACGCATAAATGTAATATGATTATATTTTTCTTAAAAGTGCTTCATAAAGCCATATTAACACACGCTCTTGCGTTAGGAAAGAGGGTTTGCGCAAAAAGAAGGACGGCCCCTACAGAATCGAAAGGACTGTCCTTGCAAAAGTTTCTACGAAAAAATCAGGAACAGCCATAACGTTACCGGTTGTTTATAAAGAAGATGATACGACTCAAGGACTGATCGGGGACGAGAGAGATGTTGCCTCTCTATCAAGTACGACTTCACTGTTAATTCCATATTTTTTAGACAACAAAATACTGTCCTTTTGATTGCCGTCGCCTTTTGAGCGATATTACCCTTTAAGGTAATAGTCTTAGATTCCCCTTTCGACAAAAATATTGAAGTATCAAAAATTATCTTATTATCATCGATAGAACCTACCGCAAAAATTTGTTATCCGAATAAAGATAGGCCGTATCCGGATTGATATCTTTTAGATACGAAACGGAGCTGGTCATATTAAGGCCTATTAACTTGATAGCGGTTACCGTGCCGAGATTTGAAAGATCGGCTGAAACTTCTTCATTTTCTCGATTTCAGTAGCAGAGGTCTTTGACATCTCGACATTCAGTGTGTCAGGAATGGACAAAAGGATATCCACGCTCGCATAAGCTTCATTGATGTCTGAATTGATTCCGACGGTTTGGAACATAAAAAATAAATCTAAACATAGTAGGCTTAATATTCCGACCCCCGAGGATTTTTTTGTTTTTGATCATTTTTGTTTCTTCCTTTTTTAGGATTGCGTGACACCTCGTGTTTTTATGTCTTCGTAATAGCATAAATAACGGTATAAATCGACACAGTTCACCCCCTATCGACAAGCACGGCAGTTAAATATCCGAATCAAGGTTAAAAAGAGGTGCGAGAATCTATATCCGGAGTAGCGGATTTTGGCCTGCCTCCACGATACCATAAGCTAGATCTACAGAGAGCTACTCACTCATAGGACAGCCGCTCGAGATAAATTCCGCTGCTCCCAAAACGTATAATCGATTTTTTTATTTATTAGAATTACGTGACGTCGCTAAAGTATAGGCTTAAAATAAGAACAGAATCATTCTCCCATGAACACATATCCGAATAAAAAATCTTTTCCCCAAGAAACTACTCTTATGTCTATTTACACCAACAAAAAAGGCACAAGCTATTGTGCCCCCTGCAAATTCAAAAACAAAGATATTTTATTCCACCTCAAACGACTCAAGTATTTTTTTCTCTTCCTCTGTCAGACTCCCCTTATCCGCGCGGTATGTAAAGCTGATTTCATACAAGCGCCCGTCTTTCTCGATATATTTTCCGTAAGAATCCCCTTCACCGCTCACGATTACCTCCATTGTTTGCACTCCGTTCAGTCCCGCCTCGGTAATTCGAGTAATGTTTGGATCTTTACCGATAAGTTCTCTCATCGTTGTTGCTCCGTATCCGTTTGCCTTGTTGATAGATGACTCGGCGACTGTCGGCGCATAATGCACGATGACATCTGCTACAGGTTCTACGGTCTCACCCTCGACAACCCCGGATTCCATACGAGCATTTTCCATCGTCTCCGGACTGGTCAATTTCACGATAGTATTTCCGTATTCGTCCTTGTCCTCTTTGACAGTCCAGTTTTCGGGATAGTCCAGATTGAATTTTTCTTCCTTATTATCATAAAGCTGCCAGACGATTCCGCTATCCGCCACCGTTTCTGTCTGCATATTTTCAGCCGCATTTTCATTTTCCCCAACCGCCTTCTCCCCGCCTTCGCTCGCGCTGTTATCAGTAAAAAAAATTATAAGCAATGTAAGTGCACCCAAGAGGATTATAGAGGCGATATAAATTTTTTTCGTCTTTTTCATAGACATTTCTTTAATTTATCTTATTTATATTTTAGCACAAAAAAACCTCGCGACAAATCGCAAGGTTTATTGTATTGAGCCGACTATATTTATAGCCGTTAATATTCACAAAACGTCAGATAGAATCCATCAATTCTGCCTTTTACTTCAGCTCTCCCCCATTCTGATACCAGTTGAATTCAGTTTCATTTACAGAAAGAACGTAATTCCAATTGAGCTGGTATTTATTGAAAATCGTAGGGTTAGGGATACGCTTCTTAATATTGTTCTCAACGAGATAGACGTCATTAGATCCTTCTAGTTTGACAAGGTTGGAAATAGGATAAGCATCTATTTCGTTTTTAGAGACGATCTGGACATCTTCCCATCTGTCATTGTAAGAGTTGAAGATCTCCGCAGTGGGGATGTGTTTACGAACCCCCTCTGGGTTAATATAGTAGACTTCTTCTTTGCCTGATTCTCTAATGAGATAGACGTCTTGATATTTATTGAAGATCGAGTCATCTACGTCTTTTACATCATCCCAACTGAAACCATAGTTCAGGAATATATCAGGATTGGGAATGTGACGTTTGGTACCGTTGGTTACCAGATAAATTTTGAAGTCATCTATCAGACGGATTAGATTATCTTCAATGTCCTCAAGAGTATTCAACGTTTCTTCGGCAATAGTCTGAACTTCTGTCCATTGATAGCCCAATTGCTCGAATACTTCCGGGGTGCTAATCCATTTTTTCTCACCACCCACGATGACATATATCTTGGGAGAATCAGGAATCTTGATGAGAGTACCATCAGGATAATTACCGCCATTACCGTCTTCATTCTTATAGCTGGCAGTAAGGATCACAGGCAGAGAAGGCATCGTCACTGTGGTAGTGGCAGAGTTGATATCGGAAACAAAAGAAGTATTTCCTGTCCATCTATTGAATATTTTACCGTCAGTAGGCGTGTCAGCGGTAATCGTAATCGTTGTGCCGGGAGCATAAGAGCCTTCGCCGGAACCGTTATTAACCGTGAGAAGATATTCACCTTGAGGAGACTCCGTATATGTAGCAACGAGAGTTATATCCTCTTCAGGCATCGTAACAGTGGCAGTCTCTTTGGTTACATCATCGACATGACTTGTGTCACCAACCCATTTGATGAACACCCTGCCGGCATCGATATCTTTGGCAGTGATGTTAATTTTTGTACCGGGGAGATAATCATTGCCTCCAAAACCACTTGAAACTGTAAGTTTGAAAGTCTCTCTGTCGGATTTCCTGAAAGTGGCAACAAGAATGATACTATGATCAGGAATGGTGACCACGGCGGTCGGACTGTAGATATCAGAAATATAAGCGGTGTCTCTGGTCCATTTGTAGAAAGTTAATCCCCTATAAGGTGACTTGGCGGTAATGGTAACTTTTGTGCCCACAGGATAAGTTCCGTCGCCAGAACCGTAGCCTATCATCAAAAAGCTGGTAGCGGAATTATCAGGAACATCAGAGTCTTTGTAAGTAGCAGTGAGAGTAATCGCTTTGGCTGGCATCGTGACTGTGGTAGTTAACGATGTTGTACTGTCTATATAAGAAGTGCTGCCTGTCCATTTGTCGAACACTTTACCTGTAGCGGGATTATCGGCGGTAATCACCACTTCTTCCCCTTGAGCGTATGAGCCATCGCCCGCTCCATTATTGACAGTAAGAGCATAGGTAGAAACAGCGGCATTTTTATAGGTGGCTACCAGAGTTATAGATGAAGCCGGCATCGTCACCGTAGTGGTTGCGGCTGTCGTACTGACAATAGAAGAAGTGCTGCCTGTCCATTTGTCGAATACTTTGCCCGTAGCGGGAGTATCAGCCTTGATGGTAACTTGCGTGCCTGCGGCGTAAGAACCGTCTCCTGTTCCATTGGTAACGACAAGTGAATATTTGGTAGCATCTTTGTAGGTAGCAGTTAAAGTGGTGGCTGCAGCCGGCATCGTCACCGTGGTGGTTGCGGATGTCGTACTGGCAACAGAAGAAGTGCTGCCTGTCCATTTGTCGAACACTTTACCTGTAGCGGGAGCGTCAGCAGTAATAGTGACTTGCGTGTTTGCAGGATAAGAACCGTCGCCTGTTCCATTATTAACGGTAAGAGAGTAAGTGGCGGTAGTGCTATTCTTGTAGGTGGCAGTTAAAGTTATAGCTGATCCCGGCATCGTTACTATGGTTGTGGCGGAAGTGGCGCTAGTGATATATGAAGTGCTGCCTGTCCATTTGTCGAACACTTTACCTGTAGCGGGATTATCGGCGGTAATCACCACTTCTTCCCCCTCAGAGTACGAACCATCACCGGTACCGTTTGTTACCGTCAAAGTATATGTAGGGGCATCTTTATAGGTAGCGATTAAAGTGATGTCTGCAGCCGGCATCGTCACCGTGGTGGTTGCGGATGTCGTACTGGCAACATATGAAGTGCTCCCCGTCCATTTGTCAAATATTTTACCCGCAGCCGGAGCATTGGCTGCGATAGTTACTTTTGTGCCGGAAGCGTAGGCTCCATCGCCGGAACCGTTGGTTACGGTGAGAGCATAAGAAGAAGGAGCCGCGGTCTTATAGGTTGCGGTAAAAGATATATTTGCTGCGGGCATAGTAAACGTATTGGTGTATGAAGCCGCATTATCAAGATACTGAGTACTCCCCGTCCATTTGTCAAACTCTTTTCCGGAAGCAGGCAGATCGGCGATAATAGTCACCTCATCTCCCGCGGAATAGGTACCGTCACCCAAACCGTTATTTACCGTGACAGTATAAGTAGCGGGATTGGTCACTCCTCCGCCACCTGTAGCCCCACTCGTACCTCCCGCTAACCCATCAATACCGATTTTACGTCCGGAAAACGCAGAAGCCAACGAGCCACTGCTGACGGTCCAATAAGTATTTCCCGCCTTATTAGATCCATATTTCTGAAAGACATACCCCGATGCAGTTTTAATATTATTCGAATCACTGCCTCCACCCACAGCCGTACCTGCATTAATCATAATATTATGATGAGACGATGAACTGGAAGGTACGTAATTGATGGCATAAGGTAAATTCACAAACAGATTGTTGTAATATTCGTGCCCGCTTCCACTCGGACTCTGTCCCGGATAGCCTATGGCACCATAAGATCCGCTTGCGCCGGAAATATCGTGAAAATAATTGTTATAGATTTTAACATTTGAAAAACTATTTTGTAGTTCTAAGGCGGATCCACCACCGGAACCGGTATAGAATTCATTATTATACACATAGCAACCGTTGCCACTACCGGCACATCTCACCCCGGAATTGGTTCGCATAGCGACAATGTTGTTGTGAAACTTCAGATTGTAAATGCCGTATCCTTGGACAGCATCATGCCCTATCATATCAAAAACACTATTAGAAACTTCCATATCGTCACCTCCCGCCCTGATTCCGTCGTGCATCCCATTGGTAAATTTGACGTTATCAATAGTGACAAAAGTTGCCCAATAGACATCCATAAGGTTAAATTCAGAACGCCCTCTATCATCGGCGCTACACGGATAATAGTCTCCGCAACTTCCATCAAGAGTAATGTTGGATATTGTTACGTCAGTGACATCTCTCCACACGTTTATGATGCCTGCGTCACCGGCGCCACTATCGGTTCCTCCCCATCCTGTAGTTCCAGGACCCCCGTATGCCTTTGCCGTCAATCCAGCCGCTATTTTAAGTACCACTCCACTTCGGCTCTGTCCTTTAATGTCTACGTGTGACTTTGCTAAAATATGGCTGGCAACCTCGTAAGGTTTGGACGCGTTCTCGATATATACTACTCCCGGGTTACTACTCGTTGCTCCTGAAGCCGCCGCATTGATAGCATTGTTAATTACTGCGTAAGCATTGGTTCCGCTGGGATTATAATAAAAATAAGTTGAGCTCGCCTTGCTTGCCGTCTGCCCGACTGTAACAGAAGCGGCAGAGGCCCCTGACGTAAAACCGAAGGAAAACAAAACAAAGAACAAGAACACAAGCAAACGAGATTTGAAACTTCTCATAGTCAATGAATTATTTTTTTTAATCGAACACTATATAAAAATGTACTTAAATTGGAAAACGAACTTTTGAATATTTAGAAAAAGACATCCTGCCACTTAAGGACAAAAAGTCTTTTCTAGAAAATTCTGAATATCAGTATGTGATGTCCGGGTCTATTATATAATCGAATAATAAAGCACCTTATTTTTTTATATAAACATTTATATTCTAACTTACATCAGTATTATAACATAATTAAATCCCATAACAAGACCGATGCAAAGCACGCCACAAAATTAAATATTTTATCGAATATCAGCTCCAAAAAAAATTAAGATTTTACCATTTACGAAAAGCTTGTATTGCTATAAGTCGTAAACAACGAAAGAAGGTGAAGTGAGAACATCGGATTTGCATACGGACACCCAAAGCTGAGTCTGATACTGATATTTTTCTTAGCCATAATGGGCTGCGCGGCTCTGATCTATAAATCATTAACCTGAGAAATAACATATTCCCCCAAGTCTTTATTTGCCTATCGGCCGTTTTGGACACCAATAAATTCAAGATAACCCCGTTGATTAAATTATTCATATTATAAAAAACTATCAAACCGGACAATTTTACTTATACGACTTTGTTTCCACACAAAAACGCCCTACGGACTACCGCATGGCGTTTTATCGATCCGGACCCGGTTCGTAAAAAAATTATCGCTCTATTTTGATTCCGATTACATAGAATTCCTATCAACCGTATTGATTCCATATAGACCGGCAATATCGAAAGTCCACTCAGGATTACCATAGCCTTCGAACCCCCCTTTCACTCCCGTGCCACCCTGAGATTCCAGTCTCCGAACCTTATTTTCACCCGCCACGAAAGCATGATCCGAAGTGACACAAGAATCCTTCACCATGTCATTTACGATCAGGATATTTTCCCACTTGAGATGTCCATAGCTCTTGAAAACCGACGGACTCAATATCAAACGTTTGAATCTCTTGTTGTTTTTTGTATTTGGCAATATAGACATCGATACCGACTTCATTACGCATAACCGCCACTGAAAAGCCTGACCGGATAGTCATAGGCTGCATTGTACTCATGCTTGTACCAATCCCAGTCTTGAATCGACATATCTTTATCGTTCAGCCAATTATAATCCGCCCCATCCTGAGCTCTTGCCCCTTGAATAAGAGATAGACCCAAGAGCCCTGCCCCTCAAGCCATAATTACCAGAATACTCGACACGGTTTGTTTTTTTATTTTTATTGTTCAAATATTTTAAAAAGATCCACCAGCTATTTAGATTGGCTATATGATAACGCGAGATAGGAAAAATCAAGAGAACGTGATAACGAAAAGGATGGTCCTTTCGATTCTGTAAGGACAATCCTTGCCCCGCATTTTGAAAGATGATTATCTTTATATTGAAACCTATTCCAAATGAACATCTTTCTCGAAAATCCTGATTCGCGATAGAAGTTCGGGATATTTCTTGAGATCCGCATCCATTTCCAAGATAACTTTCGCTTCTTCTCGTGTCGCCTGAATGAGCTCAGAATCGGAAAGCGATGCCATCGCCAAATCGGGCAACCCCGATTGTCGCACTCCGACCAGTTCTCCCGGACCGCGTAATTCCAAATCTTTCTGCGCCAAATCGAATCCGCTCTCACACTCGATGAGCGCTTTGAGCCGTCGATGAGCCTTGCCCGAAGTCGAATCGGTAAAAAGGAAGCAACGCGACTGAAACTCTCCCCGCCCGACTCGGCCGCGGAATTGGTGCAACTGCGCCAGACCGAATCGGTCCGCACCTTCAATAAGCATTACGGTAGCGTTAGGAATGTCTATTCCCACTTCCACCACAGAGGTCGAAACCAGAATATTGATTTTGTTTTTCGAGAACTTTTTCATCACCTCTTCTTTCTCTTTCGGTTTCATCTTCCCGTGCAAAAGCCCGATTGCAAGATCGGGATAAATTTCTTTCTCGAGCTTCTCGAATGTTTCCGTTGCCGATTTTACTTCCAGTACATCGGACTCCTCAATCAACGGACAAATGACAAACGCCTGCCGCCCGGATTTGATTTCCTTGCGGATAAAATCGTAAGTACTCTCCCGATTGCCTGGCGCCACCAGCTCGGTAATGATTTTCTGACGCCCCTTCGGCATCTCATTCAAAATAGACAGATCCAAGTCACCATAGACCGTAAGAGCGAGCGTGCGCGGAATCGGCGTTGCCGTCATCGACAAAAGATGCGGCACTGTCGCCACAAACCCGTCCTCGATATCTGATACTTCACTTTGAGTCTGTGCCCGCTGCTCGATACCGAAACGGTGTTGTTCATCCACGACGGAAAGCGCGAGACTCTTGAAAAAGACTTTCTCCTGGATGAGCGCATGCGTGCCGATCACCAAATCCGCCTCACCTTTCTTTATTGCAGATAATATCTTTTCCTTGGTCAAACTCTTTTCGTCCCTGCCGTCAAAATATCTGCTTTCACTTCCCGTGAGAAGCGCAATCCTGATATTTGTGCCGTGAAATCTTTTCAAACTTTCCGCAAAATGCTGCCTCGCCAAGATTTCCGTCGGCGCCATAATGAGTGCTTGATAGCCGGAGCGGACCGCCACCAACACCGCCAAAAGCGCCACCAAAGTTTTTCCGGAACCCACGTCGCCCTCCAAAAGCCGGTTCATCGGACTGTCTTTTTCCATATCCTTAATGATTTTCCAAACAGCGATTTTTTGCCCATCAGTAAGCTTGAACGGCAGCTTCTCCAAGAAATATTTTATTTCCGCTTCCAATTCTTTGTCATACCTGATTCCCACCGCTTTCTGCCGTTGCCATTCCTGCCTCTGCCGCTGCATATATAACTGCACCAGGAATAGTTCATCAAAAGCGAGCCGCCGTTTGGCAAGCTCCGCCGCCACATCATCATCCGGAAAATGTATCTGCCGGATCGCTTCACTCAGACCCAGTAAATCCTGCCGCTCCAAAACTTCCTCCGGCAAAAACTCCGTCGCCTCGTCCGAGAGAGACAATAGCGGCTTGATATGTACGCGCAACCATTTGGAAGAAAGTCCCTCCGTTTCGTGATAGACCGGCACCAACCGCCCCGTGTGCAGATTGCTCTTGCCCAACGCCTCCCATGCGGGACCGGAAAGCTGCATTCCTTCCTTGGCAAAAGTAACCTTACCACTCAAGCTGACATTCGTTCCTGCCTTCAAACTGTTCGTCAAAAACGGCTGATTGAACCAGACCGCCCGTATTACCCCCGAGTCATCCTCGATCGCCGCTTCGGTAAGTATCATATTCCGCCGCCGCGTCCGCACGTTTTGAATCTCCAAAATCTCTCCTTTTATGCTCACCACCTGCCCCACTTCCACATCCTTGATCGCTTTGAAATCCGAAAAGTCATCATAGCGGAAAGGAAAATGAAAAAGCAGGTCCCCGGCAGTTCTGATACCAAGCTTGTGCAGATACAAGACATTGCGCGGCCCGACCTGCGGCAATTCTTCGATTGGAGTTTTGAGTGTTATCATATGAAAAATATTTTACTATCTATATGGATTTTACCAAAATTGCCGTAAGACTACAAATAAAAAAGTGCCAATCCTGATGGATTGACAAAAGATTATCAGATCTTCAATTACTAATACAATACCTCTTCTTTAACCGCCTTTTCTTTCTCAATAGTATAAGAAGTCTTTTTACCTGCTGCTACAGTCGTTGTGACAGCTATTACCGCAGGTAGTTTTTTAGATTTTTTTCCTCCTTTCATTCTTCTTCTACTTCGCACCTTTATAAGCGCTTCCAGTCTTTCTCCCCCTAACAGTGTTCGTTGTTCACTATCCAGGACAAGACAGCATTTAGACGACTCTCCCGCTTCGATACTGATAACTTTACCGCTCACAAGCTGAATTTGCACAGTATCTCTTTTCCCGTTAAGGACTTCATTAAACATTCTGCGAGCTTCCTCCTGCCAGAGGTCCTGTCTGTTCAGAGGCCTGATATCCTTAAGTTCATATTCGTTAGAAATAGTTCCATCATCCCACCAAACGCGGCGGGACCTTTCCTCTTGATACCGAGCCTCACTCATACCCAAACATGTTTTTACTTCTCTGATATGCAAAATCGGATCGCTTACCACAAATTTTCTTCCCGGTCTATAAACAGGATCATCGCAAAGCCAATTAGGAAACGCATAGTCTTTCCAAAGTGCCTGATTAGCAACGGCGTAAAACCATGGACTGAGCCTGTTACAAACCACAGACCGCATACAGCCTAGAGCTTTTGCAATCGAACTAAAATTACTATTCCAGGCCACTAGGGCAGTCTTTATGGAAGTGAACTCATAGAATTTAGAACCGGTTTCTGTGTCGTATTCATGAATTATTATCCCCCATCTGCCATCAGGAGGATTCTTGATTTCCAGAATTTCAGTAAACCCACCACAGCCTCCGTTTCCGCCACCTATATATTTTATCTGTTCGATATCAAACCTGCTCAGATGCCCGTATCCTCCGTGTCCTACCATTACTTCATGCGTAACTGGAAAATCAAGATGTTTTATGTATTTCATGGCCTCCTTGATCTCGTTTACTTTGCCCGGTAAACAATAACCGGAAACGATTTGCCCCCTCGGAAGAACAACTTCAAAACCTATAGTAAGCGAATAGTCTATATCTTCTTTACCATCAAGATCAGATATTCAGACTCCTCCTTCTTTTCTATTTTTTCTAAAACCTGTTTTTGTTTTTCTTTTTACCAGATTAAAGCGAAAACATGATTTTGTCAAAATAAAACACCCGCCCCAAAGTAGGCAGGCATTTTGCTATTTAATTCCTCACTAAATCGATATTAAAAAGCTTGCGCAAAAACAAATCGTACAATAACTATTCGGACTTTTCAGTTACCGGCTCCGACACATCTTCCCCATCTATCACACTCTCTCCGAAATAATCCTGACACACCGAAAACAACGACGGCATCACTCCGTTATTTATGCAAATCCCAAAATCGTTTTTAAGCTCGGATAGTTCCACAAAACATAATGACTTCAACTCTGCGATTTCAATCTTGGCGCAAATAGCCTCATTCTTTCTTACCTTTGCCACTTTCAGATAGCAATCACCCTGCGCCAATTTGTTGTCAGTAATCTTAGCGCACGCCGACTGTGTGAATACCACCTGATTATTCGGAATCTGCGAATTATTCTCCGCCGAAATCACGAGCATATAATAGGATATCCCCCAAATCGTAATGATTCCGATAAACGAACTGGCAACCACGATTACCTTCGCCATCTTAAGAAGAGACGATTCCTTTTTTTGCATAGTTTTTGTTTATGTTAATATTAACCCTTATCCGATTCAGATTGTTCTTTTAGTATGAGATTGATTTTATTCTAACACTTTTTCGAAAAAAAAACAAAAAGGCGACTAGCTTATACCGAATTAACTAAATGTTATACAATCTAGTCATACAGCATTTGAAATTTCTCCCGCTTCGGACGGTATTGCCACGTCATAGCGTAATCGCAGCGACGGGGAGAGAAGTTTCTCCTTCGCCAAAGGCTACGGCATAGCTAAGCGGGGTAAGGGGGGAATAAAAGTGAAATCGTTATGTCGCAGATTAAGTTGGTTTGGTTTTGCATACACTACTTCCGCGATTAAAAGAACTTCATGCGCCGGAACAGATTTCTGTATTTCGGACCACGCCCAGAGACAGTATGTGGTGCGAGATAGAATGTTTTTGTGCGGCATTCACACCATTTCTAGTGTGGTCCGAAATACAGCATCGCTTCCTTTTTTCGAGTAAATAAAAAAGGAGGATATTTTTTGCTTCTGTACAACCATTCGCCTGAGGTTATTCCGCCACACGGATTTCACCAGTTTCAACATTGATGATTCTTTTTTCCGTATTGCCCGTAAGTCCCAAATAAGCCGAGTAAACCACAGCTTTATCATCCGCAGACCAAATGAAGCTATCCCCGCCTCCCCCGGTCATGAATCGGAAACTCGTCTGCGTGCCGCCCTCACCGCAATCATCAGCCACGTCGCCAACAGAGTCTGTCTGCATGCCATTCAGAGAACAGGTCGCAGCAGAAATTTTATAAATCCCTATCCATGCCTCGGGCAAATCTCCCGGCAAGCAAGAAGATGAAAAAACTATCTCCCGTTTGTTATAAGATAAAACTGCCGCCGAAAAACATTCTCCCGAATATTTAGCGTTGCCGGTTTGAAAGGTGTCCGGATTATATTCATAGCCGTTGTCTTTCAAAAATTTCTTGGCCTCGTCAATTGTAAAAATCACTTCACCGGAACTATTGTCAACGACGGATTTAGCATCATCCGACACCCGGATAGAAGATGCAAAAATCGCCGGCTCCGGGACAGCCTCCTCCTCGACAGACGGTTTCGATATATAAGACAAAGCCCATACCAACATAACGATGCCAACTATCAAATAAACTATTTTTTTCAGTTTTGCCGTCTTGGCGGAGTTGATTTCTTCGTTCTGCATAATTTTTGCAAATTTATAAATAATTATTTTTTCCTGAAGTGGTAGATTTTAGTCTGCGCAGCTATCCTATGCGGTTGATACAAACTAATAGGAGGAGTAAACAATTGATATGAGCTAACGAGTGGAGTAGCAGGTTTTAACCTGCGCGGTTGTCCTATTCAAGTGAAACGTGCTATTACCGAGAATTAAGAGGCTTGGAATAGCCGCGCGGGATAAATTCCGCCACTCCGAAGTAATAGCCGGTTCGCTATTCTCTTCGAGTGGTATATCATTAAATCCCATTACAACCTATTCGCCATTTATCACTCGCGGAAAATATTCAAATAGATCACTGGCGAGTAGTGACTCGCCATATTTCACGCCAGCCATCTCACCCGCACTTCCATTAATATAACACGCGGCTTCGGCCGCTTCAAGAGGGTCAGTTCCTCTCGCCAATAGCGCGCCACATATCCCCGCGAGCGTATCACCGAATCCACCCTTGCTCATAAAAGCGTTACCGGTACGATTGAGCAAAGTGCGCTCTCCATCAGAAATCACATCGGTCGCCCCCTTTAGGATCACAACCGCGCCCAGCTTCTCTGCTGCAACTTTTACTTTTGTCTGTCGCTCTTCGATATCATCTCCGACCTTCTCTCCGGTCAGATATTCGAACTCGGGAATATTGGGAGTTAGAACTGCCTGCTTGCCTTTCAATATTTCTTCGTGTCCGGCCACTGCCCTGATCGCCTCCGCATCAAGTACCATCGGCAAATCTATTTTCTGGATTAATTTTCGTATCGCCAAGAAAGATTCCTCCGACCGTTTCATGCCACCGCCCATCACCAACGTATCGAATCTCTGAGAAAGTTCCATGAGATTCGATACGTCATCCTCTTCGAATTCTCCCTCCAGCGGAAAGGTAATCATATCCGGCCGATAAGCCGCCACGACATCCATCGTCCGCCGATGCCCCGCCACTGTAACTAGATCCGCCCCACACCGCAGCGCCGACATCGCATTAAAAATCGGAGAACCGGAGTACATCTCGCTCCCCGCCACGATCAGCACATACCCAAAATCACCTTTGTGAGCATTCGCTTTCCTTGTAGTATAAATCTTTTTTAGATTCATGTTTTTTAATAAATATAGAAAAGGTGTGTTCTCTCACTTCGAGTAGCAGACTTCAGTCTGCGCGGTTGTCCTATTAGAAAAAACATATAACGTATTGTTACCTAGGATAACCACACGGGTTGAAACCCGTTACTCCCTATGACATAACAGCCTCGCCTTACCAAATACACTTCAATACCAATTAACAATTTTTCAACAAATTATCATACACAATCTTCGACCAATTCTCAAAACTCTCATAATGCTCCGGCAAATCTTCTTTTGTAATCCACACGCCGGTCATGACTCCGTCTTCCTCCGATTTGATCTTATTGGTATTGACCACGATTTCATAAACCAACCCCAGATGATCGATATCCACTCCCAAATCGCTTTTGATAATCCCTCGAAGTTCCACGCATTCTATAATCCCCTCATCCAACCCCGCCTCCTCTTTCGCCTCCCGAAGAAGCGCATTCTGAAAAGTCCTTTCCAAATCCCCTTCCGTGATATCAGTATCATCGACATGTCCGCCGATAAGCCCCTTCTTACCGATAAGCCGCAGTTCCCCTCCCCCCGACTCGCGCAAGATGAAAAAATATTCGTCTTCGTATCTGATAAGCACATAAGGAATCGGATGACGCCTTGTGGGATGGTATTCCAAGAGACTCCGCCTTCCAACTCCGAACGGCAAATCGAAAATCTGCGTCTCTTTCGTAAACACACCTGAGATATTTCCCAAATCTTTTTCCTCAAAAAATATGATCCTCTCTCGCGTAGACGGTTTGATGCTTTCCAAATAATCCGCTTTTTCAATATTCAACCTCTCCCACTCTTCCGAACCGAATTCCGCCTTATCACGCTGAGCCAAGAGTTCTTCCAATTTTATATCCGCCATATTTTTACTTTATGATTACACTTTCATTCTAACAAAAATCAGCCATAAAGAAAAACAATCCGGCCACATCAGAAAAATACACCGAACAAAAAAACACCAGACTGATGTTTTTTTATCTTACAAACATAGATTGATGCGAAGACGCGCGAAAAACTATTTTTCATGTATCGAACTTTCCGATGCATTGGTTTTTAACGCCGTGCTGCCGACACCGGAAGCGAGAGAAAAGGTCAAAGCGTTTATAAGGATAAGGAACATAACTACAATACACATGGCCTGCCTTTCTGTCTTGATCAATCCGCCGGAAAGCTTGAAAACCAAACGATAGATAGTGGGGGTTTTCTGCATTTTTAAAATCTTTTCTTTTGAACGTCGTTTCGCCGTTAATGCTCCGTCTGTCTTATCCAAGACCTGACTCAAATCGACAAAATCGCCTTGACCTTTGTTTTGTTCCATGGTGATATTGATGAATTATCTTAAATCGGACAGCTATCGTTTTGACTTAGAAAATCTTAGCTCTTGCGATCAAACCATCCTACCCCTCCTACTTCAAACTACAAACAAAAACTACTATCTCTCAAAACCTTCAATGTGCCCTCGATAGGAATCGAACCTATATCACGGGTTCCGCAAACCCGCGTTCTATCCATTGAACTACGAGGACCTAAGCCCCATTCCCTCACACCTCCCTTCAAAAAACCTTCCCGGCGAAAGAGCTTGCGCCCCGCCAAATTTCTCATCGTCAGTTCTTTCCGTTCAGATACTCATCAACCTTCTGATCGATAAATTCGTCCTCAGTCATATCCTCCTCGCTCTTCCCACGCTTGCGGAAATTAAAGAGTGCGTCTTCTTGCTTCTCTTTCGGCAAGAAATATGCCAAAAGCGTCTCAATATACACGACATCTTGTCCCTCTGTAAGATGCAGCTCTCTGGTCGGAAATATCGAATCATGCAGCTGCAGCTTCACGATGTCAAAGTCCCCATTCTTGGTAAGCTCGAAGGAATGTATGTTATCGAACCTATACAATTTACCATCTATTAAGATTCCGTCAATGTTTATCTCATATTCAACATCCCGCGGCACATCTTTTAGTTCTATCACAATCATAACCACCAACGCCAAAAAAGTTAAAGCCGTAAGCCAGTTCTGTCCGATTGCAGACCATAAGAATGTTATTACAGAAGCGACTAAGCTCACTTCATAAAAGAAAGTCCGTCCCTCCGGCCTCACAAAGTTTTTGCCTGTCCATTTGATGAAAGTTTTCTCTTCTTCGCCCGCCATATCCGCCAAATCGTCATCTACTTTTTCGCCGGCTATATCTGTCAAATCATCTTTTATTTCTACCTCCTCATTCTCCGCACTCCTTTCCTTATCTCTTCTGTCCAATTCCTCAATCCCGGTTCTCACTTCTTCATATACAACCCCCTCTCGTATCTCCACTCTTTTTTCAATTTCACTTTTTTTGCCACCTGTAGATTTCTTTGTGCTGCTTGTCTTATTTTTCTGCGCAGTAACGCCCTTAGCTTTCTTAGTTCCAACCGCCTTCTTTCCAACCACCTTTTTGACCTCCTTCCCCGTTTCTTTTTTGATTGCCTTAACAGTTTTCTTCGTCTCCGGTTTTACCGCCTCTTTTTTAACCATCTTTTTCACCTCTTCCTTCGTCTTCTTTTGCTCCGCCATAAACGGCTCACGCGCAATGGTCACACGTTTCTTTCTCAAAGTTTTAGCGACTTTCTTCAACTCCTCCTTTTTTGTTTTTGTTTTTACCTCTTTCATTATATAGATATTAAATTTGTGTAAGTTCTACTGGTTATATCTTATCATTTTTGAAAGAAAATAACAAATCCACATTCGACATCATGTATACAGAATCGGGATAAATCAACATCTCTACCCCCTCATCATTACACATAGTTAATCTCGCCCCCTCTCTTATCGGGAGAGGTTCAGTGCGAGAAGGAATAATAGTCAAGACCTTTACCGCGGATAGGCTAGAAATATTATTAATCACCGTTCGCCTCCAACCTTTCCAAAATCTTATCTTTGTCCACTCCATCCGCCAATTTCGGCTGAGCGTAGTCAAAAATCTTTACCGGCACGAATCGGATGTCCGATATTTTATTATTCTCAAAAGTAATTTCTGCAATAGCTCCCAGCCGCGTCTCCTCTGACCACATCTGATCAAAAACAAAATTACCGAGACTGTATATTATATAGCCGTCATTATATTTCTCAAAAGTCTCCACCACGTGCGGATGATGTCCGATAACCAGCTCCGCCCCGGCATCCACCGCAGCGCGCGCGAAATTCTTCTGCACTGTATTCGGGCTCGTCTGATATTCCTCGCCCATATGCATCGAGATCACCACTATATCAGCACTATTCCTGAGCTCGGACACCTGATCTTTCATCTTATCAGTATTCGCATACGCCGTGCCATAGATATTCCCGTCAATGCTATGAGACTGCTCTCTGGCATAGGTGTAAGCCAGAAATCCGATTTTTACGCCCTCGACCTCCTTGATGACCGGCGCATATATACTCTTTTCACTGAGCCCCGCACCAATGTGTCCGATGCCTACGCCATCAAGATTTTGCAGTGTCGCTTCCAAACCGCTGTACCCGAAATTCATTGTGTGATTATTGGCAAGCGACAGAACATCGAAACCTGCCACCTCCAAGCCCTCCAACGCTTTGGGGTCGGCACGAAAGATAAAAGACATATCGAGAACTCTTGCCCCCGGCAAAATCGTCGTTTCCAAATTACCAAAAGTGATATCCGCCCCGCTCGTAATCTCCGCCGTCTCCAAGAACGGATATTTCCAATCCTTCTTCGCAATCATTTTCCGCTCTACAGCGCGCGAAAGCATGATATCCCCCACTGCCGCCAGGACTATCCTGCTATCATCTTCACCCGCAGGAATGTTTGCACTGCCAATTGCCACCATATTCTCCCTTTGATTATACTTACCCTTTATCGTAAAAGATTTGCCCGGAAGATAATAAAAAGCCGGAACAGTCGCCAGGACTGCCCCCACCAGAAATAGTAATGCAATTTTCGCTTTTCGATCCATAGTATTATTTGATATAATTGTATCATAACACCAATCCCTTGTTAAACAAATAAACTTTGAGTCTTAGCCCGAATTACGCCTCAGGCTGCATTCCAAACAGTGAAAAGAAGGGAAAATACATATAACGTCCTCCAGATAAAATACTGGAGATATCGGCTAAGCGGACCAGACACCAACTACTTTAATAATATTTACGACCGAAATCCACCTGATGTGTGTTTTAATTCGCGATACCCCCTCTTATTTGTCATTCCGAAATTTTGATACTCCAAAATATCCGGAATCTTCGTTATATAGAATCCAAACATTACAATAATCTTTTTGCAAAATATAACGAGGATTCTGAAACAAGTTCAGAATGACACGTGCGTAATAAAATTGTTTTTACCCATCTACTACACAATTCTTGCATAAACTTCTCATCTCGCCCCCCCCTATTTCCCCAAAAAAACACCGCATTAATATGCGATATTTTATTTGGCGGTGTTTTTTTTAAATGAGCTTGCGATGATGCTATTTTTTCTCTATATCTTCTTTTTTTAGTTTTTTCGTGCAGAAAAACCAATCATAGCAATGCATCTCTTCTTTGCTTTCCATACGTTCTTTGGCCACTCCGCAAGAACCGGCAGTCGGCACTATCACATCATCGCCCGGTACCCAATCAGCCGGCGTGGCGATGGAAAATTTATCAGCTGTCTGCATGGCAATCAAAGCACGATACAGTTCGTCAAAATTTCTTCCGAGACTGAGAGGATAATAAATGATCGCCCTTACTATTCCTTTGGGGTCGATGAAAAATACCGCCCGCACCGCCTTGGTATTGCTTTCTCCGGGCTGGATCATCCCATATTTTTTCGCCACTTCCATAGTGATGTCTTCGATCAATGGAAATTTGACCTCCACGTTTTTCATCCCCTTATACTCGATCTTCTCCTTGATTGTGCGAAGCCAGGCGATATGGCTATAAAGTCCGTCCACCGAAAGACCGACCAGTTTGCAATTAGCATCATTAAATTCTTGTTCTCGAGAAGCAAAAGTCATGAATTCAGAAGTACAGACAGGAGTGAAATCAGCAGGATGGCTGAAAAGGATCACCCAACTTCCTTTGTATTGCTTTGGAAAATCTATCTCGCCTTGAGTGGTAACGGCCTTGAAAGCGGGGGCTTCTTCCCCGATTCTCGGCATAGACACCGTTTCGTCTTGATTTGTTGTTTCCATATTTTTAATTTAATGTATTAATAATACAGATTCCTCGTCTCTTTTCTCCACTACATAGTCAAATCATCATTTGTTTATTTTGCAATGTGCTTTCGAAAAAAAGGAATATTTTTTTACATCTTCCTACTATCATACGCCCAATGCAACACGGCTTGCCTTTGCCTTTTTCTGCAATCCCATTCTCCCGGAAAACAATTATTTTCTATCTGCACGATATGCCTTTTCATCGCTTTCCATCTCCTGATTTGTCTTTTGTCGTCTTCATGCCTTCTGCCCATAAAATAACGGCAATACCACTGGAACCAGCCCCTCGGATCATCGGGATGAATCCAGCCTTTTTGTCGCCACACAGAAAGAGGTTGGCTGGCATTCACTCCGAAAAAATTCAGTTCGGGGTCATGTTTTTCAGAGCACAATTTCGCCTTTCTGAACCAACCTCGAGGAAATTCTTCTCTGCAATCAGTCATATATTTTCCGCCGAACACGCCAAGCTCCAACATCTCTTTCGGAGTCAGCTCCGGCTTGAAGTCCTGATCAAAATTTTTACCCGGCTTTTCTGAAAGCGCATATACATAGTTTTTCTGCATTTTGTCATTGACTGTAACTGTTTTTTTCATATTTATTTTGATAACGAAAAAAACATCGTGGCTTTTTCACAGTTAGTCATCCTTTTTCTTGATGCTTATAAACCCCACCACCCCAGCAAATACCATCAAACACAAAACGACAGTCCATATGATATTCGGATACTGACCGGCAAAGCCGCTCTGTGAAAGGTGTTTGGCAAGGATGGCTCCATAAGCCCAAATGAACACGAGCCCATAAGGAACAAGGCGGTCACGCAACATACGCAACGAGCCGATGAGCGCTCCGACCAAAAGCACCACGACCGTCCAAAAATTATCAGAGATACCGAACCCGTTCCAGCCGAGAGAGACCAGAAAAACAGTAATATTAGCAATCGAGGCAACAGTAATCCAGCCGAAATATATGCTGAAGGGTAAACATACCAGAAAGCGCTCATTTTTGGTAAGCTCGCCAACACGCACGATATCGGCAATCCGGATAAGCGTAAGCAATAGTCCGATCATTATGATCACCGAGAGCCAGATATAATCATAGTGCCAAGCAACTATCCACGAGGCATTCAAAAGAGCGTTCACGATAAAGATGCGATTTACTCGCTCCACCAATTCATCTTTATCGCGCCGCAACTGATAAATGACATACACCCCGAGAAGCGCATAAATGAGTCCCCAGATGGAAAAAGCATAACCGGCTGGAGCAAACAGGTTCGCATAATTGTCCGATATAGCCCCAGTATCTCTCCCGCCAAGCGGAAGCGCCACTGCCAAATAATTGACCGCAATCATTACGACATACGCCAATAGCGTTGCTATCTTTATGATTTTTGTGTTCATAATTTTATTTCGCTTAATGATTAAGAATATCTAAACTCCCTGTTTCCTTTCCTATTGCATCTCATAAAAAAAGAAACAAAAATTTAAGCGGAGCTATTTTTAAAGAACCGTAATCAGATATCGTGCCGCTATTATCATATTTAAGAAATTCATAATACCTTCATATCAGATATCCTTTGCCGGTAGTTGCCTACTTGCAAAAATTTATAAATTCATCTTTAGTAAGAGTTTTTTCACAACCTGCGACATACTGAAAAATCCGCCAGCTATCATCGCGCAAAATCGGCAAGTAGAATATCTGCTCGGTGAGTTTAGACGCTTGCTTATACGCTTTTTTCAATTCTTCCAATTTCGTTTTATAGATATTGTTATCAAAACCACCAACCATACTGGACGAGATATTGACACTTTTCACTTCAAAAATATGCACCCGATCAAAACTATCTTTCATCACAAAATCAGGATAGGAAGAATGCAGTGTTCCAAGATAATACTCAAACTTTATCGGCGAGTTAGCAACATAATTTTTACCCCACAGATATACTTGTTTTGTTTCTAAAAGTTCTGGCTCTTTTTCACCAAACAAATCAACCGCTCCAGCTTTCGGGTTCTTCTTGCCAACCTCTACTCTTTTACCAACTCGCCCATCGCCAACTACCACATCATCTTTTGCCAGGTCTTTTAATATCTCCGTCCATTCTCGCTCCGCCTCGCTATCAAAAGAAAATTTATCTTTTCCGTCGTTTCGTTTCCACACCCAATCGCCGATATTCATATAATTTCCATTGTCTGTATAGTGCGAAGTCGACGCGAAAGATACTTCTAAATCTTGCCCTTTTTCGTCTTTCACTACTTCCATGCTTTTTTCATAATCATTCACATATTGACCGCTTTCATTTGCCACCGCCTCAATATTCTCGACAAACTCCCTCCATTTTGTGTAATTTATAGCATATTTTTCACCCATCTCTCTTACGCTGTTTTCGGCTTTCACAAAGTCTCGCCACAAAGTAAAAATAGAACTCGGAGCAGATACGACAGACTGTTTTTTCAAGAACGTCGCCAGACTAAAACTAGCTTTTTTAGTCAAAGGTTTTAGCCGTGTTGTTTTAATCTTGATCTCATCGGTGATGATTTCGCTGTCTTGCCACAATTTCACGCCAAAACTCTTTCGCAAATCTTCGGGAACAATACCCCAAATCCATGCAGTCATGGCTAACTTTTGTGCGTCTTCTGATAATGATTCAAAATCAAGTAGTCGCGGGTTGCGCCTTACTCGACCCATAACTTGCTCATCCAGCTGCTTACTCTTGCTATCCCGCATTTGGAAAAGCATACAAGCGCGAGGAATATCCCACCCTTCGGTGATTACCATTTTGAAAATAATAATATCAATCGTGCTGGAATTTTCTTTGGCATAATCTTTCCACTTGCTCACGGGCAGCTTTTTAGCCTTAAAAGTGTCGTTCGTATCGCACTGTTTCTCGTCGTTGACAATCAGCATCCATTTCAAATCCGTGTGTTCGGCTTTTGCCAGCTCTTTTTTTATCTCGGCAATTTCCTCGTCCGCCTTGTCTTTGTTGCTAATCTGGATAATGAGGCATGGGTTTAGGCCAAGCAGGTTGCGATATTCCGTTTTCACTTCTTCAAACTTTTCAATCGCGCCAGCCACCTTTATATCTTGATCATCAATGAGTTCAATATCTTTTATCAATTTTGCATTCACTGCGTCATCGTTTTTAATCTCTACATCGGGGTGTTGCCCACGCGAGAGTTTTGGTGTGGCGGAAAAATTGTATGTTTTGGTAAAAAACTTTTCTGATAAATTGTCCAGATTGTTGGTGGCAATATGGCATTCATCTTTAATGAGGTAAACTTTTTTATCTAACCCGCCGGTGATTTTTCCACCAGTCATATTGTGCAAAAAGCCTTCCATCGCCCCTTGCATGAGTCGTCCGCCTTTTTTATACAAATCTCTGGGCAAAAGATAGACATTGTAATCAGTCGGCACGAACAACCGTTCTTCGCCCGCAATCTGGCTACTGATTAGATACGGCTTTAATTCCAGGAAATTGCCTTTTGCCGAGTACTCTTGAAACTTCTCATAATTTTGTGTGGCTAAATCACCTTTTGAAAGCGTGGACACTAGAAAAATAACATTTTTGTCCACTGACAAAATGCGATTCATCATCTCCGCCATCATATAGGTTTTACCGCTTCCGGTCGGCGCCTTGAAAGTGATCTCATCTTGTGTGACAGTGAGTTCAATCAAAGCAGATACGGCATCTTGTTGTAGGTCTATGGCTTCTTGTCTCATAGTTATTTCTTATTTCTTTTCAAGGGTTTTGGTGGTGCCTTCAAAATTTTCACACACCCATTTTATTTTTTCATTCACTCCAAGCTTTTCCTTGCCATACAATGTTTCGTCAATTACATCAAAAGGAGTTTTATCTTTTGTTGCTTCAAAATTTGCAACTGTTGAAATATCATAGACATCAAGATTATCGCCGAGAGGCTTGTTTTTCTCATTCCACTTGAAGTCTTTGGTGCCGTCATAGCACTCACCGGTCATCACCCGTTTAAGTCGTTTGCTGGTTGCGTCATACGCAATACCTTTTGGTGTGGCACTTGTTTTTTCATTATTTGTTACAAGAATAAACTGGCGATTTTGATTATCTTTATTCATTTCTAAAACGGCTTGTCCAGTTGTTCCACTTCCGGCAAAAAAGTCCAGCACAACTAAATCGGCTTCAACATCTTCACTGCTTTCACACAGTTTAATTAATTGTTTGATTAATTCTTTAGGTTTAGGGTAGTCAAAAATGCCTTTTCCCATAATAGCAGACAAGTCTTTGTTGGCGTTGTCGTTTGAAAATTCGTTATCAACGAGCCTTAATGTTGATACAGGAGCAGTTCTAGCAGATTCAATGACTTGATATTTGCCGCCAATCTTTACGATTTTCGCATTTTGATAAGTCTTTGTATAAATTCGGTCGCCCTTGACTTCGATAAAGCCTTGTTCTTTACCAAACTCATACAAGTCCTTACTCCATCTCCATCCCCAGTCCGCACGCCCGTGCAAACCACTCTGTCTCTTTTCGTAAGCCTTTTTATCGCCACCAGCGTAAAAAACTCGTCCGTCAATTGAAATAGGATAGTCAAGTGTTTTAACCCAACCTAAACTATCATAATCTAATGTCTGATTTAGTTTGTATCTTCCACGGGTTGCCACATATTCATCTTCATTTGAGTAACCTTCATCATCGTGCAGTTGAGCAAAAAGCCCTTTCTTTGCCGTGCAAGTATAAGACAAAACATAATCGTGATTGAGCGCAATGGCAGTTGAAGATTTACCGCCTTTTTTGGTAACACGAGGGAACGAACAAGCAAAATTACCCTCTTCAAACACTTCATCAAAAAGACCCTTCACATACGCCTGATTTTTGTCGTCAATACTACAAAATATCACGCCGTTATCACTTAAAAGCTGGCGGGCGAGGACAAGGCGTGGGTAAAGCATAGAAAGCAAATTGTCCCGAGTGATAGCGTTTTCATAATTCGTCTTGGCAAACTCGCCCATACTATCTTTGCCGTATGGTGGATCAATATAAATCACATCAATCATGCCGCGGTATTGAATCAATAGGTTTTGAAGCGCATCATAATTGTCGCCGATGATGAGCTTGTGCGTCAGGGCGTTTTTGTCTTGTACAAAACTTAATTTTTCATTTTTCTTAAAATGCTTTATTGTGTCGGTCATTTTCTCCAGTCGTTTGTCAAAATGAAAGCCGGTGCGTTTATAGGTGGTGCCGAGTTCGGCAATCATTATAGCCTCGTTAATAGTTTCGGCATTTGTGATGAGTTTTTTCAAAAGATCGGCATTCGTCTTTTCGATAATTTTGTCGACAATACGCTTGTCAATCTCGGCGATGAGATCGTCTTTAACTTTTTTTATTTCATTTGTCATAGTCTTTTCCATAGTATTATTTCATTAATTCATCAAGCGAAACACCGAGAGCGTCCGCAATTTTTTTCGCTGTGTCGATTCTCGGATCAGAAGTCGAGCCGGATTCGATTTTTGAGATCGTATGAAAAGCCAAATCGCTTTTTTTAGACAAAGTATCTTGCGACAATCCGGCTTTGAGCCGTAGCTTCTTGATATTTTCACCGATTTTTGATTTTTCCATTATTATAGACATATATAAAACCTTACATCTATAACTTTACCAAGACTGGGCTATTTTGTAAACAAAAACAGAGCTTGAAATCGGCTCTGTTTTTAAATATTTTTCCCGGCTGCAGTAGGTCTTTAAAAACTCTATGCCCCCAGTCTAAAGATGATCAACCACGGAGAGTAAATATTCCCTTTCTCTCCATTCTGTAGTGGCAACTTGTCCGGTGTCATAAAAAGAATATACTGCTGAGTAAAGATATGCATTATCAGTAATCAAGTCGTAATAGACCCAGGCCGTCTTCCCTTTTTTGGTGGTGACCACATCCGGATCGCCGAACTTATCCGATATATGCTCTTGATAAATGGAATAATGCGGACCTGTGGAATAGAGATATTCGTCCCAACTCTTAAACTCGCTAAGGCTTATTTGCCCTTTTTTCTGAGTTGTCGGTTCTTCGGTTACTGTTTCCGTTGTGGCTTCGATTGCCGTTTCCGTTGTTGCTTCTGCCTCCGCAGGCTCTTCTGCTGTTTTCTCTGCTTGCGAAGAGCTGGTAATCCCTAAGATGTTTTCTACATCCTCGGTTGTAACGGTGCTGTCGGTGACACCCTGTTCTTTCATCCATCCGTCCACTTCTTCTTTTTCTAGAATTGAAACTTCAGTGGCAGGTTCCGGTTTTTCTTTCGTGGGAGTGGGAAGTTTGATACCGATCACTGACCCGGATTGGATAGTTCCATTGAGCTGATCGGCTCCGAAGATTACCGCGTTTAGTTTATCGACTCCTTTGACCATATTGGTAGGCAAGGTTGATACCATCAGGATAGCTGCTGCCGGCTCTGTTACCTTTCGGACATCTCCCACGACAGAAGATATCTTGTTTTTATCACCTAAAGCTATCTTAGCGGCATCATCGGTAATTTCCAAAGTTAAGTCAGCGCCACTTACAACTACGGCTGTCTGAGCAAGCGCTCCGGATGAGGCAAGGGCTGCCGTTCCGCCTGTAGCTACGATTGTCCCGACAAAGACTGTGACCTTACTGGTATTCTTGACGATTGTCGCTCTGGTCTCGCAAGCTTGGAATACATCTCCTTCTTCTCCATAGGCTTCTCTGCTCATTTCATCTTGAGATTGATTGAGAACTAGCTGAGCCATTTTGGCATCGACTCCCAGTAAATTCGCGAGTGTCATGATTTTTTTACCCGTTGGAGCTTTATCGACAACCCTTGTAATCTCTTCTTTGGTGTAAGCCTGAGCTGTTTTGACAGAACCGAGACTGACCTTTCCTTGTGTCGTTCCTCCCGCTAATTGTTCCAATTCAGCAGCGTTCTTTTCCAATTCGCTCCATCCTTCGATGATAGCCGACATTTCAGTATCCCAACTGTCATAATCCCCATATTCTTTAGCATTAACCAAAACATTGTCAGTCCTGTAGCGAAGAGCGCCATACTGCTTGGACATGCTCAAAGTCTTTTCCAAAAGGACTTGTTCTTGATCCGTTTCTTGAGGTTGCCTGAGGAGTAAAAACGCCCCTAGTGTCAAAGCGAGAACCCCGACTGAGATAATGAGGATTTTTTTCATGATTTAGTTAGAATGATTATTGTAATCATTCTAGCATTATTAGATTGATAGAGAAAGGGTGGTATGATTTTACTATCAGAAGCCCGAGAATCTGCCGATATGGCGGAATTAAAGAATAATTAACTTTTTAACATATTTATGATATTGTTTTAGTGGGTGAAACAAATGGAAAGTGTCCATATAAAAATACAAGAACAAGTAACAAAAATATTAGCTTGCAGTGTATCGCTATTCCTTATAGTTTTCTTTGTCTCAGAATTCCTGAGGATAGGAATGCCGGAAAGAGAAGTCCTATTTTGCTCATTAATATCTTCTTTCCTGTTTATACGTCATTCGGATAGAAAAAAAGCTAATAAAAACGATTAGGTAATTAACAAAAGTTTTTTGCCTGCCTTTTTCCAAGCCCACAAATCATTTGCGGATTTAGAAATAAAAATAACGGATTTAAGTCCGTTATTTTTTTGTTGGATTTGATTTATTGCGATGCGACAATGACTACTTTTCTTCCCCCGCGAAATATCAAGAAGATGGAGTATAGAATGCTCTAACCGAACATCAGCCATTCCGGCTTGAATATCAGCATCAATCCGATAGCAAGCATCGTCACGCCTCCTATCAGTCGGGAAGTTCTGGCATACTTGGTTGTCACTCCGGTCATCTGCAAGGTGACCATCGCAATGAAGAAGATAAGCAGATCGTCGAGCATAAAAAAGAAAATATACAGTAAGATATACAGATAATAATTCCAGCCGGTCATTTCATTCAAGGCCAAAACCTGGGTATAGACCGCCGGTAATCCCGCCGAGCAGATCAGCTCTACCAGATTGACGGCAAAAGCCAAAACGATTATTCCCCCCAATGCCAATGGCAGGCTGTTTTGCTGGACGGCAAGTTTCAATTTTTCGAATACTTTCCGTTTCTTCTCGCTGTTGGTAACTTTGCAGCCACTTTCTTTATTAAATATGAATTCCTTCAGGCTATAACTGCCTCCCAGTAACGCTAAAACTCCGATCAAAATCCTGACCCAAACTACGAACCCTAAAAATAATATCAAGTTAAGCCAAGCGGCCATAAACATAAAATAAACAGAAGCGGAAGCGACGATAAAAGTGGCGCCCAGAATCCACATCCTTTTTCGGTCCTTCATTCCCAGAAGAAGACTGATAAGGAATAAAAGGGTCCACATAGCACAAGGATTAAATCCATCCAAAATCCCCATCACTATAGTCAGAACGGGAAGAGAAAAATTGAGGGCATTCACTTCTCCTATGAATGGTAATGTGATTATCTTTTGGTTCTCATCAGGAGCACATTCTTGTGTAGCAGTAGATTCCACTTGAGCCACATCAATACCCTCTCCCCCTCGTTCAGATGATATATTCTCTCGGTTTGCACCCAAGATATCAACCAAAGAGTCGGGACAAAGAACCAGAGAACATTTTTTGACCGTTTCTTTAATTTCTTCCGATGTCAGTCCCTCGACATAGCCGATAAAAGGTTGATCACCGATAATCAAAAAAGGTACTCCATCAACTTTCGCTCCCAGCTTGTCGGCTGCTTCCCGAAGCAATGAAATATTATCTCGATCGTTGTAGATTTCATATTCATAAATTTCCAAGCCGGGATATTCGCTTTTCAGTACGTCATTAAGATACCGTCTTTCCTGAGCACAATGCGGACAACTGTCGCCGTAGAAAAGATAAGCATTGATCGGCAAGACCTCGGCTGACACCGATCGGGACTGGAGTGATAATGCAAAAAGGAAAATTATCAGTATTCGCTTATAGAAAATCTTCATAATTATCTATCCTTATTCTTAATAATAGTATCTATCAAATCTTTTTTAGAAACCTCGCCGTTCAAGCGCAAAAACTCTTGCCCCGCCTGATCCAAAAAGATAAAGACCGGCAAGACATCATTGATGCCGTATTTTTCTACCGCTTCCTTGTCTTCATCAAAGTCATAATATTCCGTTTGTAGCCAAGGATTCGCTTCTTCTATCTCTTTCCACCTCGGCTTCATAACCAGACAGCCGGAACACCAAACCGCACCGAATTTTAGAACTTTCATATTATTTATCTTTAATAATTATATCGGCTAAAGACAAGAATATCTTAGCCGTTGATGAATCATTATCTTTTACTATGGGGTGCCCGCTATCACCGGAAATAACGACTTTCGGATCGATAGGAATAGCGCCCAAGAATGGAATCCCGTATTTTTGGGCGATTTTTTCGCCACCGCCACTCTTGAATAAATCGACTATCTTCCCGCAATGAGGACATTTATAACCGCTCATATTTTCGATCAGCCCGACTATTTCCAATTTCAATTTCTTGGCAAAGTTTATCGCTTTCATCGAATCGAGCAAAGAAACGTCTTGCGGCGTGGTTATTACGACAGCCTTAGCGCCAGGCAGCAACTGAGCGATTGATAAAGGCTCATCTCCGGTTCCCGGTGGCGCATCGACTATCAGATAATCCAAATCACCCCAGTCGATTTGATTGACGAATTTCTCAATCAATTTCATTTTCGCCGGACCTCGCCATATGATCGGCGTGTCTGTCTCGGGAATCAGATAAGAAACCGAAATCAAAAATAAATTTTCATTCACCTCGATGGGCATTATCAGGTCTTCTCCATAAGACAGCGTCTCTTTGTCCTGAACGCCCAACATCAGCGCCAGATTCGGTCCGTGGATATCGGCATCAAGAAGTCCGACCCTTAATCCTTTCTGCGATAAGGCTACCGCCAAATTAGTGGCCACTGTCGATTTGCCAACACCGCCCTTTCCGGAAAATACGAGCAATACATTTTTTATTTCGTTCGGCATATCTGAAAATTAATTGATATTGATGAACATATTGATAATATTTTCGGAAAAAATCAAAATTATCCGATTTTTGAGAATACTATGACAAGAAACCGGCAATGACACACAAAAAAGCTGGCGCATCACTGGTGCCTGATTATTTTGATGGCCTTACCCACAGTCAAAGCCTCCGCGATCTTCTTGTAAGCGGAATATAGGATACGTTGATATGTGCTTGTCGAAGTATGCATCTTTTCGGCTGCCTGCTGCTGGTCGAGATCCTCCATATACCTGAGGCGATAGGCCTCAATTTCCTCCAGCGAAAGCTCTATGGTCTGCAAATCTTTCATAGGTATGCCCTGTGGCTTGAAATAGACAACGTCCGGATTAAATTTAATCATCTTGCAAAAGCAATTATGCGGTCTCGACATAATATCTGAAATTATCTGTAATTTATTAATTAATGGTCGCAAGAAAAGATTCTTAGGTTTTGTCTTGTCAGAAGAAACCGGTCCTCCGTTCTTGATATATTTCTTATTAAAAAATATTTATTTTTTATCGTCTTTAATATGAGTATATGCCCATAATAAAATCGCGTCAAATAGAAAAATAGATAAACTCAAAGATTCTTCTCAGTTCGTTCCTGATATGATCCGATTCTAACATCTTGCCATAATACTTCCGTGTCTTGATACTTGTATAACTTCATATTCGCTATTGACGATATATTATTTTCATCGTCTGTCATTCCGGGTTTGACCCGGTTTTTTCGTTATATATAGTTAATGTTGTACGATATACCGTTTATACATAATATGACGAGAATGCTTAAACAAGTTCAGTATGACACGGTTCTGAAATCATATTGATGTAAAAAAAGGACAATCAAGCGATTATAACATTGTCTTTATCCAAGAGCTGTCGCTCTAAACACACACCGGCAGAACCGGTAGTTTTTTATTAGCCACCTTCGCGAACTTACTAGCGAACTATGTCACGCCGTAGATGCGCTACTGCGTACCGAAGGCGGAGAGGGCGAAACGACATTAGAACTATGGATTAAGAAGGGTTAGCTAAGGAATCGAACGTTAAACAGCTAAAAAAATCTATCCAGATGAGATTGTGCCGGGGCGAGCGACTAGAAATTTTTTGCATCTGTGTTGCGGAACAATACGATTAGACAATTTAAATTTACTCAATGAAAAGAAGCAAGATTTCTCTTGCTTCGCTATAAAATTTCTTACACTAACTATTTTTTTATTTCATAATATTCTCCGTTTTTCGGATCATACTGGAAACCACTGGCAAAAAATAGTGTTCCCGTACGACTTAGATCAGGTTCCCCATCTTTAGTTCTACCCACGAAAGATAGAACTATATCATTTTCGGATGGATCCGCACCTATCAACGTCCACTTTTCCCATCCTCCACGGACACGGGTATTGAATACATCCCCAATTTTTATTTTACCATTGGTCATTTTGGTCATTTTGGTCTTCCTCTTCTGGATTTTTTATGAAGTGTTTATTTATTCTTATGTTTCATGTCGCGAGTATAGAGCTTGCGATATTCAACTGTGCATTTTATCATACTTTTACCATATGTCAAGATTATCTTAGACAAAAGATCAAATCCTATTGAGTCTGCATAAAGTAATAGCTTAAACAAGCAATCATTTTTTTTGGAGAGGGCGGGATTTACCCCTCCGGGGCATAAACTTCTCATCCCGTTATCCTATCACACCAAACAAAAAACCATATAAAAATATGGTCTTTTATTTGGCGGGCATCCTCGGGCTGGAACCGTGATCTTTGCAATCCTAGTAAGGCTTTTTAGTAGTTTTTTGGGGTCTTAGAAAATAAGATCCTCGTGCGCTTGTCTTTTCTAAAAAGTGACAAATGTGACATGATTCTAGGAGTAAATGTTACATTAATATGTAACATTCCTTTTAAATTTTTCCTAAAATAGTTTCAAATTTATTTAAAATTTTAATAAACTCATCATTATAATTAGCTTGTAATATTTTACTATCAGCAAAATTGCTATAATCTATTACGTTTATTTTTTCATCCGCTTTATATTTTTTTGCTTGATATTCTTCATCTTTAAGAGTTGCGGTTAATAAAACTTGTTTATTTAAACTTTTGTAAATGTCCAGCATTTTTTCCTCTTTCGATGAAGCGATTTCACCATCTCTAAAAGAATCAACAATAATTGGAAAGTCGTGATTCATTTCTTTGTTAAGAGAAACTATTTTAGTAAAATAAAACTCTTGGTTTTCACTACCCGAATATGTTTCCGTACCTTTTGTAAATATATCACTAAAAACTAAAACGCCGTTTTCATCAATTTCATTATAAATACTATTCATACTAGCAATGACATTTCGCATAAAACTTTTCTGTTGTTCAGCCTTTTCTACGTGCTCTTCATTTTTCTTTTTTAATTCCTCCAATATTCCTTCAAGTTTTTTATTGGCTTCCCAAATTTCTTGTTCTATTTGCTTGTCGTTAATGATCTCCTCTCCAAAAATCATGTAGTCTCTATAATCAGGAGGAGTTTCCACAATCTCTTTGTTAAGCTGCTCCTGCTCGGAATTGATCTTACAAGCTAGCTCTTCAATAATTTCTTCTTTAATCTTAATATCTTCTTTTATTGATTCTATAATCCTTTTCTTTACGTGCATATTGCTGATTTCAAAATTATATTCAGAGTTAGCACTAGCAAATATTATCTTATCGCTTCCGCAATTTGCGCATTTAATTTTTCCTGTATCTATAAATCTATTCAATGAATTAAGTTCAAATAACAAACTCTCCAATTTTATCTTTCGATTATTTTCTCTTGTCTGTTCAGTTCTGTATTTTGCAATATCGCTATTTATTGATTCCATAATCCCTTTCTTTTTTTCATATTCCTCCCTGTTTATATTCTTTGATGAATACTCTGCGATTTTAGGATTAGCTTTTATGGTTTGTAGCTTCTTTTTTAAAGATCTTATCTTGCTCTCTATTTCAATTTTCTCTTCTTTTAAGTTTCGTTCTTTAAATTTATCTAAAACAACATTATCTATATCCATCATGGAATATAGCATATTTTTGAAATCATCTTTATCATACTGAGCTGCGGATATTAATTTTGATGTATTTCTTTTGTCTTGACCAAGGAAAAATAATTCATAAAGCAATGAAGGGGCAACGATCCCTTCGTTACCGTCTTTAGAAATCCTTGGAAGCTGATAAATTTCTTTATCAAAGAAATGCTTAAATTCACTAATGCTGTTGCATATTTGATATGCATTCTCACTCTTTACAATAATAGAATTCTTCTTTCTTAAAAATTCGTACTCTTTCCCGCTTATTTCAATCTTTGTATAAAAATAATATTCTCTGTAATTAAAACTTTCAGGAAATATTGGATCTTTCCCAATTGCGTACATAGCGCCCTGCATTAATAATGTCTTGCCCTTATTATTATCATTACTAAATATTATATTCACCCCATCCTTTAATCTATCCTCAATGAATGCTTCCCTTAAATTACCTATAGCGATCTTTTTAATTCGCATATATGTTGTCTTTAATTATTGAAATTATAAATAATAAACTTTTTCGATCAAGATGTTTTGATTTGATGTTAATGCTACTTTCCAAGCCGCTGTATACCCTATAAATATCAGCTTTGGGATTAATATCAAATTGATTAATGGTGAATTCAAGAACTTTCCAAAATTCTGGATTTGAATTCTTATTAAAAAAAGCTCTTGCCAGATTTGCTTTGCAATCCTGTATCAAGTCTTTTGTTGCTTCTGTATCCAAGTTATCCGTTTCATTTTTGAAAGATATGGGAATTGATTTGTATTCGAAAATATCACATCCAAGTACTCTATTAATAATTAAGGTGTAAATTTCTTTTTTGAATAAATGTCTATTAAACTTTAAAACATCTTCAATTTTTTCAATTTGTTCATTCTCTATACAACTGTTTTTCTTAGCTGATTGAACATCTCTAATCTCTTCAAAAATATTTTGATAAAAATCATTATTTCTAATTTTTCTGTCTTTAAATTTGGTTATTCTTTTTATATAGTCGCTTATATCTTTACTATCTTGGACAAAAATAATTTTATTAAAAAAAGATTCGGCATCTTCTTCATTGTTTTTTCCGGTATTGTTTTTAAGCTTATCAATGAGGCCATTTTTTATTCTTGATCTTGTATCTTCCTGGAAATTATCCATTCCGAATTCGTCCAGATTTTCTTTAATCAAATATTCTTTGTTCAGTTTAGAGACAAATAATATAAGGCAGCAAAAATTCAATCCTGATATATGGTTTTTGTACAAAGTAAACAAAAATTCTCCAATTTGTTTTGGATAAAATTTTGAATAATTCTTAGATTGGATATCCCATAGCTCGCTATAGCTTTTATCTATGCCTGTAACATCGTTAAAACAATCAATTGTAAATAAATCGACCTGATCACGATCTTTTCTAAAGCCGACGAGATATAATAACGACTTCGTCTCGAATTCGGTTGCCTTTTTATTATTTCTCTCGGTATTGGTGAAAGTATATATACTCATTAGATAAATCTATAAAAAATACGGTTTAAACTTAGCATATTTTAGCTAAAAATAACTGTTCTTGGCAATTAATAGGCGATAATATTATTTTATTTATATTCGAAAGTTGCTTTTATTGTTCTTTGGTTAAAATTAATAGATTAACCGTGTAGGGCAGTTCATTATTAACTTTGTTTATAACTTTACCAAGATCTAACTGTTTTGTAAACAAAAACAGAGCTAAAATAAGCTCTGTTTTTAATTCTCTCTGTGTTGACACGATGTTGCAGTGTTAAGTGAGGATATCTTTTATATCCTTCCCTCTGTAACCAATCGCCAATAGTGATAACCTAATGCAGTTAATTTACAAGATTTCGAATTTTGTGCTGCAAAATACATATACTCTTCACCGACGGGTCTTACTAGATTTACACCTTGAAATTTTTGCAAATTTTTAAATATTGCAACATTTTCCGGCTTAGCAATATCAACATTGGTATCTTCAAAAGAAGGATCTAACAAATATTCAGCCTCAGGAGTAGGAAAATATTCTACAATTTTTCTTAATATATCAGGAGATACTGGAGGCGTGACAGTGCGTAAAGATGTGAAATTAGTAACATTTGTTTTGAAAACAGGTCTCTGGTCCCATGGACCGAGTGCCTGGTCAATGTAAGCATATATGCCGCCGGGCGTTATGCGTCCCATTAAATCAGCCGCTCCACCTTGTATGGCATCTAGCAATAAACCTGTAAATACTCCATGTCCGTCAATTTCGGCAGCTGTTTCAGTACTTAGACTTGCTGTTAAAACAACAATCCCTTCACTTATTTGAGAAACATGTCCGCCAGATACTTCCGGCGAACCAAAAGACCCGGAATGGCAACAATCCAGAATGATAATTTTATTTTTTATCTTTGATTTATTGGCTAGGGTCAATATTTCTTCCATAGAAACGCCCTCATCATGTTTTTCATAATCTGGAGTTACTATATATCCACCAGTGATATCTAAATAGCCATGTCCAGAAAAATATAGCAAGGCTACATCGCCTTCTCCATCGAATAGTTCAACAATTTCGCCTTTTAATTCTGACTTTTTAGGAATATTATTTTTTAATCTCACAGAAAAGTTTGGAGAACCATCGCCATTCTTTTCGATAACACCAGATAATATTGAAGCGTCGTTTACGCAACCAGTGAGTGGTAAACCGGGGTAGTCATCTATTCCAATTAATAATGCTTTTCTCATATTTTTATCTATCTCCATTTACTAGAGCTTTTATGTTATCCCATGTCCAACTATAATAACCTTCTAAACCATTTGGACTGGGACAAATCTTGTCTTTATAACCTCGGACGCCCACAACAGGGACTCCTGCCTCTTTTGCCATTTCGATCTCCGCTTTAACTCCGCTGCACTGACTAGTTTTTGTGCCCACCATAACAATAACCAAGTCAGTTTTTTTGATTTTTGTTAAACATTTCTCTTTCCAAGTTCTTTCATCCCAAGGCTCTTTAACAGACCAATCTTCGATTTCGAAAGGAGAGTCTGGATTTTTTGATTGACCGACAAGCGAGTTTCTTAGAAATTCATCGTTATCAAAATCAAAACTAATAAAAACTTTCTTTTTAATCATATATTTGTAGTTATTTAGATTTTCGGTTATAAGGTGACTGGTTCGTCG
Source organism: Minisyncoccota bacterium (assembly GCA_028690055.1). GTDB lineage: Bacteria > Patescibacteriota > Minisyncoccia > JAHIHE01 > JAGLIN01 > STD2-77. Next base: position 49,239 of record JAQVBZ010000005.1, read on the forward strand.
GTTTTAAGCTGACACCCAGATTGGATGCTTTTTTCTGCACTCCGCTAACAGGCCTGCCTAACTTCAAGCTTATTACCCTGGTAGGCATGTTTTCTTTTGCCATTTCTTTCAATTGCTTAACTTCTGCTGGTGTCCATTGTTTACCGGCATTTTGAATGTACTTGGGGTTTGTCATATATTTAATTAGTTCTTAATAACATCTACCACTTTACCATTTATAATGAACTCGTCATCCTCACTAATATAAATTGGCATATATTCATGATCTGACCGGGCTCGCAAAACAATCCTATTATTTTTTATATCACGGTTATATTCTTTTATGGTAGCCAATCCGTCAATAACTGCCAGTACTATATCGCCATTGTTGTAACTCTTTATTTCACGGTCTACCAGTACATAATCACCGCTTTCAATTTTATTGCCATTAACTTCGGCTTGGTTCATGGAATCTCCGTCAGTTTTAATGGCAAATAACCTGTTTTTATTTCTTGGTAAAAGGCTGGATGATACTTTAAGATATCTTTCAACCTTTTGTTCGGCATATATAGCCGCTGGTCCACAATTTGCAGCTCCTACTATCGGAATGGAGAATAAAGGACTTTTGCTGACATGGTTATAACCTTTCTTAACGACTTTCAGTATTCCTTGCTCTAGATTCATCTGTATCAGCCCAGCTTTTTCTAATTGCTGAAGATGGTGTTTAGCAATCTGGGGTTTACCTTGGGCTCCTATAAGCTCGGCGATTTTTCTTAAGCTCAACGACCCTATGTCTGGGGTGTTGGCGATAAGATTTAATAATTGTTGTTGTGTTATATTCATATGCAATAAATATAGCACACCCCGGGGGATTTCGCAAGTACTTTTGTAAAAGTATTTGACATTTTACACCTAGTAGGTATGATGAAGTTATAAATTAATTCATAAATTTATTTTTATGGAAAACTACGAGTTGCAATTGAAGCCTTTTGAAAGGAAGGACGGTTATAAGTATAAGGTAATTCGGCTTACCGATGTTACTCTCCATACTTCAAATAAGCGACCTACTAAGGCTATGGGCAAAAAGATTAAACAAGCGTTCGAACAAAACAAGCCCGGCAGGTTTTATGGAATAAAACCCCATGAAGTAATGGAAGGTGGTGATTTGCCCACGCTTATCAACAATCTTGTTAAGAATGATCCGAATTTCTTGAAAATGATCCAAGAAGAAGAGAAGAAGGGTTATAAGGTATTGCTCGAGTTGCCCGAGGAAGGCATTCCTGCTATATTTGGGCCAGATACGGTAGAATTTTTAAATAGCAAGAATGGACAGAGAATAATGAGAGATATTCATAAGCAAGAAATATAGCACTTTTTCACAATCGAATTAATGCGTAGTAAAAAGTAGAATAGCGTATCGCCTAAAAAACCATGCCTATTCCGCGCAAGAAACAAGTCTTAGACTTAAATGTCGGAGGCCTGTTTCATGTGTGGGATAGGTTTTTTTATATTTAAATTACTAACCATATGAAATTATGGAAAAGTTAAAATGGCACACTGTGCAAAAAAGGATTAATGATCTGATTCCTCAGGAAGCTAATCCTCGAAAAATTACCGATAAGCAAATGTCGGATTTGAAGAAAAGTTTGTCTAAATTCAATCTGGTAGAAATCCCGGCTGTCGATTTAGACGGCAGGATACTAGCAGGGCATCAAAGAATCAAGGCGCTTCAGCTCCTAGGGCGAGGCGAAGAATTGATTGATATCAGGATTCCTAATCGTCAGTTAACCGAGGATGAGGCCAAAAGATATCTCCTTGCCAGTAATGCCTTGGGTGGTGACTGGGATTTCGACAAATTAAAAACCTTTGACTTGGATTTGCTCATTGACATTGGTTTTGATCAGATTGATTTGTCTCATTTCTGGGATAATGAACTCGAAATAAAAGAGGAGGATTTTGATGTCGAAGAAGAACTGAAAAAAATAAAAACGCCAATAACGAAACCCGGTGATCTGATACATCTAGGCTGTCATCGTCTGTTATGCGGCGATTCTACTAATCCGGATAATCTAAAAAAGTTGTTTGGAGGAGAAAAGGCCTCGATGATATTCAGTGATCCGGTTTATAATATAAAACTCGATTATTCAAAGGGCATTGGCGGCAAAAATGAATATGGCGGTGCGGTTAATGATAATCGAAGCTATGATGAATACAAACAGTTTATCAAAAATTCCCTATTAGCCGCTTTGCCTAATACAAATTCGGATTGTCATGTCTTTTATTGGTGTGACCAGACCTATATCGGCCTGATACAAGAATTGTATCGTGAATTAGGCATAATCAATAAACGAGTTTGTTTATGGATTAAAAACTCACAAAACCCTACTCCAATGATTGCGTTCAACAAATGCTATGAGCCCGCAGTCTATGGTGTAAAAGGCAAACCATTCATAAACCCAGACATAAGGAACTACAATGAGATATTAAACAAGGAACTAGGCACCGGGAACGAGTTATTTGAGGATATACATGATTCCTTGGATATCTGGCTCACCAAAAGGATATCAGGTAAAGATTATGAGCATGCAACTAGCAAGCCATCAAAGTTATACGAAAAAGCTATTCGAAGATGCACTAAGCCGGGCGATATCATTCTTGATTCATTCTCTGGATCGGCCAGCACTATTATGGCTGGAGAACAACTAAAGAGAAAAGTATATGCCATGGAGCTGGAGCCAATCTTCTGTGATTTGGCGATAAGAAGATATAGAAAATTAACTGGCAGAAAGGAGGTAGTAAAGCATGTCTAAGAAAAACAGATTACAGCAAGCATTCTTTGAAGAACTAAAGAAAGTTCCTATCGTGCTAGTGGCTTGTGAAAAATCCGGCATCTCCCGCAATAGCGTTTATCGTTGGAAACGGGAAGATAAGGAATTTTCCAGGGCGATGGATGAAGCTTTGGCTGAGGGCGAAGCTCTGGTAAACGATATGAGCGAAAGCCAGCTTCTGACTTTGATCAAAGAAAAGAATTGGTCAGCTATCAGTTTCTGGCTTCGTCATCGCAATCCAAAATTTAAGGATAAGATAGAGGTGACTTCGAGGAATGAAAACGTTGACGAATTAACGCCATCACAGGCGGAAACTGTACGCCAGGCTTTGAAATTGGCCAATATCCTGCCTCAAGATGAACAAGTAACTGATAAGCCTAATAATCCAACTCTATGAAACCGAACAACATGATACCTCAGGCCTTGGTGGAACAAATGACTAAGGACAGGAAGATAAGAACAGCAATAACTAAGGAAAGCTTCTCTTATTTCTTTCACTTTTATTATGCTCATTATGTTAAATATGCGACCGCCGATTTTCAAAAAGAAATCATAAGCTTGGTTGAAAAGAGCGACAAGGAAAATCTCTTTGTCGTGGCCTTCAGAGGTTCGGGTAAGTCTACCGTTATTACTGCCGCCTATCCGATCTGGGCAATCCTTGGCAAACAAGAAAAGAAATTTGTCGTCATTTTCTGCCAAACTCAAGCTCAGGCCAAGCAGCACATGATGAACTTGCGACGTGAATTAGAAGATAATGACTTATTAAAAAAAGACCTTGGCCCCTTCAGGGAAAATAGCGATGAGTGGGGCGCGCAATCAATCGTGTTTTCCAATACGGATGCTCGTATTACCGTTGCTTCAGTGGATCAAAGTATTCGTGGCATAAGGCACTATCAACATCGACCGGATTTGATTATCTGTGACGATGTCGAGGATATAAGTTCCACTAAAACTAGGGAGGGAAGAAATAAAACCTATCAATGGCTAAAGAGCGAAGTGATACCAGCTGGTGATAGAGATACCAGATTGATAATAGTCGGTAATTTATTACACGAGGATTCCCTGCTTATGAGGTTAAAGGAAGAAAGAGAAAAAGAGGTTATTGATGGCAACTTTCTGTTTTATCCGTTAATTGACAAGAAGGGTGATTGTCTATGGCCGGGCAAATACCCAACCGATGAAGATATTGAAAATGAGCGCAGAAAGGTCGGTAATGAGATTACCTGGCAACAAGAATACCTACTTAATATCGTTCCGTCCGAAGATCAAGCTATATTTCAAGAATGGATAAACTATTACGATGAGATACCGGCACCTCTAAAACTATATGGCGGTTATAGTTCGTATATGGAAATAAGAATTGGAATTGACCCAGCTATTTCTAAAAGTGATGTCGCTGATTATACTGCTATGGTTCCTGGTATGTTATATGAAACTACGTCTAACTATAAGCTTTATATTCTCCCTAAAATAATAAATAAGCGTTTAAGCTTCCCTGAAACAGTTGATGCTTGTAAAACATTATATCAGAGCTACAAAAGAGATTCTGTTTATCCAAAATTCATCATAGAAGATGTGGCTTATCAAAAAGCCTTGCCTCAACAACTGCAAGTCGAGGGTATTTATAATGTAATGACAACCAGGCCAGGAAATCAGGATAAAAGAAGTAGACTTATCGTACTAGCTAACCTAATTAAAACTGGACAAATATTGTTCCCAAAGGAAGGAGCGGAGGAACTAATACAACAGATAGTCCATTTTGGGGTTGAAAAACATGATGACTTAGCTGATGCCTTTGCCAATTTAGCTCACAGCATGATTGAAAAACCGCCGAGATCGTGCAGAGTCTATTGGGTATAGCTAGAAAAGTTATCGGTAAGGCTATATATTCGAATATAAAGTAAAAACTTTGCAGACTGCATAAAATTGTCGACTTTTCATTTACTTTTAGCGGAAAAAGAGGTAAAGTAATGGTAATTTGATAATAAAAAAACTATAAAATCATATGATAAAACCAGTAAACGTTACGTCCTTAAACGCATCTGATGAGTTATCTTGTGAATGTAATAAATGCGGTTGGGTAGGCAAGCTCAAATTGAATGGATATATTGTTAATACAGACAATGACGGTAATCCATTAGGAAATATCGACGAGAACTGTCCTGAGTGCGGGGCTAGTTTAAATGAAAATATATAGGAGGTGTGCCAAATAAAAATGTCTATAATAAATAACATAAACTACTAAAAACATGGATAACCTAATATTTGCCAGAAATTTAGTTAAAGGTAAAATCGCAGAAACCATATTTGCCCAGATGCTCAGAGAAACAAAAGATTTCACAGTCTTAGAATTTGGCTATGAGAAAATCATTCCTGAATTAGTACAACAGGGATATGATGAAAATAATTTGATGCTTGAAACTTTGAGAACAGCACCAGATTTTGCAGTTATTAATCAAAAAACGAGAGAGGTTAGACTTATCGAGGTAAAATATCAGCGTACTATAAATTATGACTATGTTTTAAAATATGCAGAAAAGATGAGCCAGTCATGGAATCCGTCTTATCTTTTTGTTGCTACTCTGGATGGCTTTTATTTTGATGAAATTAATAATGTTATTAATGATAAAGGCAGGATTTCTCCTTTAAAACATCCCCAGATAAGCAATGATTTACAAGATAAATATCTAAAGATATTAACGGATTTCGAGAAAAACAATTAAGAAATATTTAAAAAATATGCCTGAAAAGAAAAATAGACGAGAGGAATATTTAGAAAGTACAAACGAGGACAAAGAAATATATTTTTTTATTGATGAATTTCAAAAAATAAATATTAAATCTCGGGAAGTGTATATCAAAACCAATAAAGTTATTCATCATCCATTTAATAAATCTGGAAACTTTAAATATAAAAAAATAACAGAAATTATATATGAAGGATTGCCAGATCCACTGCCTAGAGGTTTTATCAAAGATTGGAGGCTTGGGTATGGTTTTACGAAAGTATTGAATCCAATACTTTATTTGATTGAAACAAAATTTGATGTGTCGAAAGTTGTCGTGAAGCCAAAAGGAAAATTCATGATAAAAAATAGAACGGTATACCTTAGTTATGAAGATTTGAATAAGTTCTATCCGAAAATGGACACTCTTATGAAAGTTCAGAGTAGTCAAAAAGAAGCGTTAGTCTCAAAATATCTTAGTCAGTATCTACCTACAGAATTTAAAGATAGTAAACAAAAATATATAAAAGGATCAATTTATTCGATTGTCACAGACCAAATTGGTAAGGATGGATCAATTTCAAAGGATGATTATGATGCTATGCTTGAGCTAGTTGTATCGAAGTCAAGCGAGCAAACGATTGAATCGAAAAAAATAGTTTTAGCCACAAAGGAAAAAATCGAAAAAATATTCTTAGAAGATGGGGTTAAAGATTTTAAAAAAATATTAATTTTAAAATCTGTTTCTGGAGGATTTGAGAAAAAATGGGAACAGTTTTTCAAGGAGAATACATGGATTATCTCCAATCTGTTCTCTCTCCCTGCATTGCTGTTTGCTAATCAGGCTTATGTGGGCGGAAAGGAAATCTTCAATACTAATGGAAAAGTGACGGATTTTTTATTTAGGAACAAATTGACCGATAATTTGGCAATTATTGAACTCAAAACTCATAAAACTGAGCTATTGTCCAAGAAGCCTTACAGAGGAGATGATGTATACTCATTATCCGAAGAACTATCTGGCGCCGTTAATCAAGTATTAGACCAAAGGCAAAATTTACTAAATGATTTTTATGCCTTAAGATGCAAAACTGGCAATACGAATCAATTTGAATCATATAATTCTAGATGTCTTATAATCGCTGGTAAAATCGAAGATCTTCCTAAAAATGGTAAAAGAAGTTTTGAAATTTTCCGAAATAATCTACATGGCGTTGAAATTGTTACATTTGATGAGGTGCTGGAGAAAATGGAAACTTTTGTTTCTTTAATTAAGACGGATGCTAAAAAAAGAAAGAGATAGTTAGGTATTCGTAAAAAGATTTTTACGACTTTATTTATATAGGTGATAACAAATTTAATATAAACGCGATGTTTTCTATAGGCAATATCTGTTCAATAATTTCCGTTCCATTTGCTTCATCCGCATCTTCTTTCTTATGGCAGATTATTCTCTTGCTATGGCCGTGGTACTGGCTGGGCATATTTCTCTTTCTTATTACATGGATAATCTGGGAAATAATAACTCGTAACGGTACGGCACATTATAATTCTAAAAATGGCTTTTCTCCTTCTTTTAATCGTTTTGTCGGTAGTGGTACTTATGCAGGTTTGCAGGCATTAGTCTATTTATTTTTTGAAAAGTTTTTTGGCGATTCTGTATATTGCATGGTATGGCCATACGAAATTCATCTCGTTGTATTTCTTTCATCGGGATTGTTGCTACATCTGTCTGGATTTTGGCCTTATCTTTGGGAACCAAGCGGACAACGATACCACAAAAAGAGACATTATCGTTAGATTATAATACTCCAAACAGTTATAATAACCACTTACAAGTGGTTATTATTGTTAACATAGCTAGTCATCCTAGCCAATATCAGCTAAAATAATAGGTTCGTATAATAACATATTAATATAATTCTATGAACGATAAACCATATAATCACTTAAAGGATCGCATATATTACAGTGAACTTTACGATAAGCTTACTATCGAAAAATGTCAGTGGTGGGAGAAGCGCCAATATTCTAAAGACATTTCTAAACTAAAAGGCAAAGAAAAGGAAATCGAAGAAGCTAAAGAAAGATGGTTTCATAATGCGGTTATACCTATAGCCCTGTATTTTATTAAAGCAGATCGCGCTTCTAAGAAGTCTGAAACAATCCAAGGGTGGATGAAACGAGATAAAGAGAAAGACGAGAAAGTTATTAATGCCAAAAAACCGCAAGGCGTTCGGTGCTTAGGCTGTAGCTCACCCTTGGAAAACTGCATATCACGTGATCTTATGAATAATCATAAGGGAAAAGAAGAAGTGCTTTTTATGTTTGAATGCTCTAAATGCGGAAAACGCCGAGTTTATTGGGAAGATGGAACAGAATGGGAGCATAAGCCAACTTGTATAAAATGTAATTTTGAAGTGCAGGCAGAGAGTAAAAGAGAGAAAGATATTATTATCCATATATGTTCTTGTTCACACTGCGGTCATGTGGAGACTGACGTATGGGATTTAAATGAAAGAAAGGAGGAAAAGATAGATCCAGACTTTGAAGCCAATCGAAAGAAATATTGCATTTCCGAACAAGAAGGATATGAAATTATAAGCCGAGCAGAACAGATGGGAAAATTAGTTGAAAAATTTAAAGATAAAGAAGAAAATAAAGATATTTATGATGCGGTTAGTAAAATTAAAAAGCTAAATATCGCAGAGTTACAAGATCTTCTTAATTCTGTGATGGAAAATAATGGCTATATTAAACTTGAATTTGAAAAGCCTGAATTTCAGAAAGATGTTATCTTGGGTTTTAGCCTTCAAGACAACAAGCCCGGTCGGGAAAAATATGACAGCGTTCACAATCTTCAAAAGCTTATAAAAGAGACTCTTACACCTACAAACTGGAGATTGATGAGCGATGGAATCATATATCGTTTAGGGTTCCTGCAAGGCAGACTTAAAGGTATTGAAGGCGAAGAAAATCTCTTGAAACTAGTCGAAAACGACCTTAAGAAAAAGGCTAAAAGTAGGTAGATAAACTGTTGGTAACTAGCTCTTAGCAAAAAATAATATTTATGATATTATTGCTGGACATCTAGATGTTTTTAGTTTAAAATGGTAATTGACAATTGATGGCTGAAAGGCCAGGCTACCTAAACTCAGACTTCATGTCTGGGCATGGTGCTTCAAGACCCAACCAAGACACTGACCTCCACGTTCAGCGACTCTTGGTTGGGCTATGTCTGGAAACGGACATAGGGCCGCAAGGCCTAGCTGGCGTGGAGACTTTTGGATCTCTACGACCAGCTACTGCATAGCTGGTTTTTATTAATTAAATAAAACATTAAAACCATGAACGAGGAAACAACGAAGTGTCCTAAGTGCAAAGAAGAAGTTTTAAAAGGTGCGAAAAAGTGCAAGCATTGTGGTGCGGATCTTAGAAATTGGTTTATGCGTCACAAAATCATCTCTGTATTTTTAGTTCTTATGTTTATCGGCATCATAAGTGGAGGAAGTAATCCAAATAACTCAAACAATGGGCAAAATTCCAATGGCATTCAAAACGATACTAAAGCGGAACAAAAGACTGGCAAAATAAATGAAACTATTTCTGTCGGAAATTTTAGCTACAGAGTGCAGAAAGCGGAACAGGCTCAGTCGGTTGGTAACCAATATATTAACCATGATGCCTCTGGAGTTTATGAAATCGTATCTTTAACACTCAGAAATAATGACAAAGAATCACGTTATGCAGACAGCAATATGTTTAAACTGATGGATAATCAAGGCAGATCATTTGTCGTTTCTACGGAAGCTACTAGTGCTTATTCTATAGCCAACGATAATCAGTACGATCTGTTCTTAAAACAAGCCAATCCCGGTCTTGAAATAAACGGAGTGCTTATCTTTGATATTCCCCAAGATGCCAGTGGTCTTAAACTTGAAGTAAGCGGCGGATTTGGTAGTCCGGAAAAAGCCTACATAGAACTTAACTAAATCTATATTTAGACGTTTAAAGAATACCCTCTGTATCTTCTTAGATCAGAGGGTATTTTTATTTGTTATGCCAACCAAACTCAATTCTTCGATAAGATAACCTGTATCTGTTCGCTCTTAGCAAAAGCTTAAAAGTGTGTCATTAATGGAGGCGTAGATTTAACTAAATAATCAACTAAATCATATGCTTCCATTAGAAACTAAGCTGAAATACTGCTTATATGCTAGAAAAAGCACTGAATCAGATGAGCGACAAGCCTTATCAATTGATTCTCAAGTTAAAGAAATGCTTCAAATAGCCGAACGAGAAAACTTAGAAATCGTTGATATCAGGAGAGAATCAAAATCAGCCAAAGACTCAGGTAACCGTCCTATCTTCAAAGAGTTAATCAAAGATATAACGGAAGAAAAGTTCAACGCTATCATTACCTGGGCTCCCGATAGACTTTCTAGAAACGCTGGCGATTTAGGATCGCTAGTTGATTTAATGGATGAGAAAAAATTAATGAGCATTCGTACTTTTGGCCAAACTTTTAGTAATTCTCCAAATGAAAAGTTTCTGCTCATGATTTTATGTTCTCAGGCCAAACTAGAAAATGATAATCGAGGGATAAACGTAAAAAGAGGTTTAAGGGCAAGATGCGAGATGGGCTTATGGCCGACCTGTCCGCCAACGGGATACTTTAAAGAAAAGCGAGTTGATCATAAAGGACAATGCTTAGTTGATCCTGATAGAGGTCCGGTAATAAAGCAAATGTTTGAGAAGGTTGCTTATGAGAAATGGTCCGGCCGAAAGCTTTATAACTGGCTTAGATTCGATTTAAACTTTAGGACAGCTTTAGGTAAAAAACACTTAAGTCTCGGTAATATTTATCGACTTCTAGAAAATACCTTCTATTATGGCCCTTTTGAATATCCTCGTGGTAGTGGTAACTGGTATCAGGGAAAACATGAACCGATAATCACCAAAGAAGTATTCGATTTAGTCCAAGAACAGATGAAGAATTCCCAACTAGTCAGACGAGAGAATATTGAGTTTGCCTTTACTAAAGTAATGAAGTGCGGTTTATGCGGTTCGGGAATTTCAGCCACGGAAAAATTTAAGAAGTTAAAAGATGGCGGCTATAATCGCCATGTCTACTACGGATGTACCAAAGCAAAAGACAATAATTGTAAATCAGGCTATATTAGCGAAGAAGACCTGATTAAACAATTACAAAAACAAATCGATAAATTGGATTTTAAAAAAGTTTCTATTCAAGATAAAATTCAGGGAGAAATCAAAAGATTCAAAAAGTTTCAAATCATGGCAACTGGCAAAAATGACAATATCGACGTAAGCGACGTCGATATTAAAAATTACATCAAATTCTTGTTAAAAGAAGGAGACGATCAAGAGAAACGAGAACTACTCACATGCTTAAATGGGGAGATATTGTTGAAGAATAAGGTGATTGTGATTAAATAACTTCAAAAATTAATTAAAAAAATAGCACCTATTTAATCACATTCCAATTATCGAGAAAATATCCCATTTCGTGATCCATATTACCGAGATAAATCTTCTCATCTCTAAATTTGATATTTACGCGGTAGCGTTTGCCGTGCCCGACTTCCAAAATTGCTTTTTCGTGGACTTTCTTCTCAACTTCGTGAAATGGCAAAATTAGAAAGTGATTTTTCTTTTCTCCGTGCAGGACGAAAATATAAAAAACATTGCCGTTACTATGTCGCTCAAAAGAAACTTTGCGGATATCAAAAACATAGGTATTAAATCGATTAATATTTGAAGTTTTAACCTGTATGCCAAATAACTGATTATCTCTGACAGCCACAATGTCTATTCCGACATCTACGCTCATTATGCTGGCATTGAAACCACGAAAAAGGAGTTCCGAGCAAACAAGATGTTCACCGCCTTTGCCGGTAAATCCACCTTCAATTACAATCTTTTCCTCCTCAGCCTTTTCCACCTCTCGGATTCTTGGTGTTTCTCTGATTTCTTTTTTGTTTGGGTTAAGGGCATAAGTTCCGGGGGCAATTCTTACAAAATCTGATCCTTCGCCTTTGGTTTTGATATCCACCACAATCTGCGCCTTCATAGTCGCTTCCGGCGTTGCGCCTTCGGTTTCCAGAAGGCCGGACTCCAAGGCTAAACGAGTGATTTCGGTATAGTGCAGAGGCTTTTTAGTTTTTTGCAATATTTCAATAGCGGATTGTTTGAAGGTGTTCATATTGTATTAACTAACGATGTTGTGTTTTTTAAATATATCTAGAAAAGTTGGAGTTGCAAACCCGAAAGAATAGTTAGCATTTAAGGTTTCAATAAAAGCTTTCTCCTTGTAGACTTTCAATTGTTTTGCATTCTCTTCAGAAATCATATTCTCTCGTTCATTGATTCTTATTGACCTGAATCCCTTGACGATAGAAATAACTTTTCCCGTTTTTACATCAAAAATTGGGCCACCGCTATTTCCCGGGTTAAATGCAAGTGTAAATTCATATAAATAATTTGTTGTAGAAGTCTGGTATCGACAATTAACAACGCCTCGATCTGTTCGAAGTAAAATATTGCCGATCAGTGGCTTATTTATATCTCTTTCTTGAAATCCAAGTTCACAAAGTGGGTATCCGAGCACGCCAACCTCAGAGCCGATTGGTAAAAATTCTTTCGATATTCTTATAAAATCATTTCTATCGGCGAATATTCGATCATTAACTTGATAAAATTCATCATCCAAATAAATAACAGCGAGATCAATATCAGGATAGATAAATATTTCTTTATCTAATTTTGGTTCAAAAATTCTACAGTGCCAATTATTATCATCATCGTGCCTCAAAAGATAATATTTATCGCCGTTTTGATGTTGGGCTAGTTCATCCTTCTCCGGATCATTTATAACATGTGCAGCCGTAACATATCGGTTTGGAGCAGCGATAAAGCCTGAACCCAAAGTAATCCAATTGATACTTTCTTGTTTGTCGATCTTAATTTTTCTGCCACGAACAATAATATAAACAGATTTTTTTAACCATTTAACACATTCGGGAAACGAGTGAAAATTTTCCGGTCTTTTTGGAAGTTTTGGCCCTTGATATTTTTTATCTCTTTTATTCTTTTTAGGCATAAATCAAAATTTCTATAATATTAAAATTGAAATGCTTTTTCTTTATATTGATTTATTTTTTCTGATAAACTATCAATCTCTTTAATTTTTTGACGAATAGTTTTAGGCGTCATCGACACTTTCTTAAATTTCACAAATCCTTCATCTGTATCCACAACAATTTTCGCTCTAACATATCCATCTTTACTAAGCGATTGCCAATTTGCGTGAACAATACTATTCCTAAATGTATTTAACTCATTAAGTCGATTTCGTAGTTTATCCAAAATTGCTTTGTGTTTTTTGTTATTAAACGATTCTAAACGAACATACATCTTATAAAAAAGATCGATTTTATTGCTTGTCGTTAGTTTTTCAATAATTACGAATCCAGTTTCGTGGCTATCATCATGCAAAAAATCTGCGATTGCGATGTTTAACTCTTGTTCTAAAATACTGAAACTAACTAGAAATTTTCCAATTAACAAGAAATATTTATCAGCTACTTTTTCCAGATATTCTCCGTCTGAAAAATCATACTGTTCCATCTCATCATAAATTACTTGATTCGTATTCATAGTTCGCTGTTAGATGTTTTTGCTGAAACAGAAGGAATAAATTCACGTTTTTAGCACATTACCGATTTCCTTTTGCTCGATTGTGTGTCTTACACAACATCTCGCAGTTTTTAATATCACTCTTACCACCCTTACTCCATGCCGAAACATGATCGGCGTCCATATCCGCAATACTCCAAATCTTGTCTTTGTTTGCATCGTGTCCAATCGCACAGTGAGAGCAGTTTGAAACACCCTTTTTCTTTGCGATAGCGGTTTGAGCTTCGTAAACTGAACGTTTAGTTGAATCCTCAAATACTCGTACTTCAAGAAGTTTTGTTTCAACTCCTCCACCTAAAACATACTCAAAAATGCCTTTTCGACTTTTTACGAAACCATCAGCATAGAGTTTTTTAACCAGGGCAGAGACGGTAGTTGGATTGAATTTTTTCTTGTGATAAGTTTCGTAAAGCCTGTTCCACTCCAAGCCTTTCATCTCACTTTCAACTTCAGTAAATGTACTTGAGACCCAATCAATAACAGTGTCGAAATGTTTTTTTAGTTCGGTAATATTTTTGTCATTGCGGTGCTTACTCATGTAACTATCGATACCACCACCAGAAACCCAATCTAAAGCCCGTTCCAAATATGCTTGGCGCTTTATATCACCTGCAATGTACGCGCCCCATTTAAGCACATTGGCATTTTGACTATTGCTAAATTCTTCGCGGCCACGAGTGACAAAAGGCCCAGAATATACTGCGTTAAGAATCTCTTGTTCGGTTAATGGTACGCCAGCGATGTTGATAGTCTTAAACCAATCCTTAATCTCAGGCTCGTCGCCTTTACATATATACACCAACAATTTAGTGTTCATTATTTGCTCGCGCTGACTGGTGGCCATACCGCTGTAATACTGTTCGTGACCATTCTTGTCTTTAACAGCAAACTTGCCTTTCACAAACCGACCAATGCTAGTGATACGTTGCTGTCCATCGAGCACTTCAAATTTATCATTGTCAACTTGGTTGAAATAAATTAAACCTATTGGATAACCTTTCAAGATCGAGTCAATTACAGCAACATCACGTTTGCCGTCAGCGTAAATGTAATTACGCTGATACTCTGGTTGAATAGTCAGTTTACCAGAGAGGCCAAACAAACCCTTTCCTTCGAATTCGTTATATTCGAACCCGTCACAAACTTCTTTAATGGTGATATCATTCTTTAAGGTTGTTTTCATATTATTTTTTCTTGTGCTTAATAAAAATTCGCTTGTAAGCCATTTTTGCTATGCCATCTTCATAAAAACCAGCAGTAGGATTGCCTTCTTTGTAAGCACCAGTGCCACCAGCTTTGTAATAGTCTTCTACAAATTGTTTTTTTAAACCAGGAGAGGTCTTATACTTATCATCTACGAGGCCGTTATCGCTTGTCCCTAAAATATCAAATTGTCCGGGTGAATATTTATCTAAAAAACTGATTGGTACGCCCATAACGCCGTTGTAGTCTTTCGGAATATTTTTTACTAAAGCAATTTCAATCGCATCATAATTGTCATAGTGTACGAATGGCTTGTTTGTACTGAACTTTATAACATCGGCGTGAGTCATTAAGGGAATCGGTTGGTGTAGTCGTCCGTGATCAAGATTTGTAAACCAACGCACCCCTTGGACTCTTGTTATATAAGTCTTTTTACCTTTTTCGTCAGTCTTAATTTCACGCACTTGGTCTAAGTTTGCAACAGCTTCTGGAATCTCGTAGAACATTGCACCACCGTTAACTCTTGCATTGTTTCCGAGCCATACCTTATTCTCTTTGATCATTGGAAAAATTTCCTTATAGGTTATTGCATTGAGATTACCAATGATTAGAAATTGCTTTTTATGCTCGAAAAGTTGCGTAATATATTCCCGAAATAAACTAAATGGAGGATTGGTGACTACGATGTCAGATTGTTTGAGCAACTCGACACATTCAACACTTCTAAAATCACCATCACCCTCAAGCGGAGTCCATTCGTTGTTTTTGTTAGTTCTAAGTTGCTTCGCAATATCTTCTAGCGTAAAGGAACCGTCGCCATCCACATCACCAACTTCGTTGATAATAAACTTGTTGGCGGTTATCTTCGGGCGGCCTTTGGATATCGGGAGAGTTTTGTCATCGCCAAACAAGCTCAGTTGCGTGTTGGCTACTGGCGAGGGCTTGTAACTAGTTGTGATAAGTTGTTTAATTCCTAGTTTGTCAAAATTAAGTACAAAATAGCGAAAGAAATTACTCTCGAATGGGTCGTCGCAGTTGCTGTAAACCACCTTACCTTTAAAAGTATTTTGGTCATACTCAAGATAAGACTCAACTTCTTTTTGAATATCTGAAAATTGAGTGTAAAATTCATCATTTTTTGCCTTTTTTGCATTTGTGAGATTTTTGTTCGCC
>JAQVBZ010000006.1 GCA_028690055.1 Minisyncoccota bacterium
CAAAAGAAATCTATGCCATACAAGAGAGATTAAACAACAGACCAAGGAAATCGCTTGGTTACTTAACGCCTAATGAGGTTATCAGAGAAGAGATAAAAAAGGGGCATTAAATTCTTGAATTCAGCGGTAAAACAAAAAGGCATCAACAAATATCCATTTTCATGCTATAAATCACATAAATGTTAAAAGAAAAGATGCTGGCCGAAGCAGCCACAAGAGAACAGAAAGGAGAAACCATAGAAGCCGGTATTCTCAGAGTAGGGGCAAGTAATTTGGAAAAACAAGAATGGACAAGACGCCACAAGCCGAGTCCAGGACCTTATTTTAAAGAAAAACCCTTGCGCTGCGTGAATTGTGGAAAGACAATAGCAGGGAAAGAATTAACGGGGGGAGAATGCTTGGCAAAAAATTAAAATAAATAAATAAAGACTCGATAAGTAATTGTCGAGTCTGAATTCTTTTTAGACAGATATCGGTTTATCTAGAAAACCACCTATACCATGGCGTGCATGTATGTCCATAAAGCGTCTGATTCCTAAAATACCCAACAATAAATGACCTATCTTCACAGACAGAGCCACACTCCCCGACCGGCCGCGTAGTGCAAAAATATTCCCATATATAAAGTATCACCAAGATAGCGCCGATTATCATCAATAGTTTCTGTACTTTTTCCGGGGTAATTTTCATGAATAGTTTAATTAGTTTTATAAAATATTTTTGTTATTTTGATCGGACCCTTTTACCATCTCATCGATTTTCTCCGCCAGCACCGGTATCGACTGCGCAATATAATCCACCATCTTCAAAAGCCTTTCGGATATCGTTTCCGTCATCCCCGGCACAGTTATCAAAACCGGAGTCTTTTCGTTTTTATATATCTCATTATAAAGAGGAATCTCAACATTAAACTTCTCTCTCACCCATAACTGCTCTTCTGTATCCATCACGATTGCCAGATTATGCTCTTTCAATACTTCATACGTCAGCTGCGTTCTCGTATACCCGACGACATCGACCCCCATCTCCTTGAGCTTCCCGATATGATCCATAGTAAAAGAGCTGACGTCACTAGTTGCGTTTATCCCGGCCGAAGAAACCGCGATATCGTCTCGGTTATTTTTTCTCAGCCAATCCTCGAAAAGATATTTAGCTGTGAGGCTCCGCCCCACATTGTCGGTGCAGATGAATAGGATTTTGTACATATTGGATATCTTACTTTTACGCTTACCCTACCTTAATTGTCATTCCGAAATGAGGTACTCCGATTGAGGAATCTGGGACTAAACCAATTCAGTCTATATTTTGCAGTAAACTTAGACCCGAATCCATTCTTATGCTCAATTATCCTCCTAACGATATTATTAGTAAACCCCACATATAAAACATCTTTAGAATAATTAGTTAAAATATAAACATAAAATTTATATTCTTTTTGCATAAGATTCAATCAATATTTTAAATACCCTCTCCCGCTATGTCATCCCGAACGCCGTACCCAGTGGAGGGATCTGGGAAATGCGGAAGGTTCTTAGGACGTTATTTTTCATAAACATAACCGTTGATTTGTCATTTCGAACCGACAGCAGGGAGTGTGCGAAATCTGGGAAATGCACGATACCTATATAAGCTATATTCTTATAAACATACCTTCACACCCGCATCGTACTTTTCCCAGATTCCTCAATCGCAGTAGCTCATTTCGGAATGACAAGTAGAGAATGCATCGCCTTTTATAGCATAAGTCATGTTTCTGCCAGACCTAACGATATGTCATCCCGAACGCCGTACTCGGTGGAGGGATCTGGGAAATGCGGAAGGTTCTTAGAACGTTATTTTTCATAAACATAACCGTTGATTTATCATTCCGAACGGATGTGAGGGATCTGGGAAATGCACGATACCTATATAAGCTATATTCTTATAAACATACCTTCACGATTGCATCGTATCTTTCCCAGATTCCGGGGTCGCAGTAGCTCATTTCGGAATGACAAGAAAAAGCTATCCTCATGCGATTACGACAAAATCCCCTTAATAATCAAATCCTCTGCCTCTATTTTCGACAGTCCTCTTGCCATCAATGTTTCCAGTTGGCGGTTATCAACGCCTCCCAAGTTCGCTTCGTGCGTTACGCGCGCTAGAGGATGTAGTACTTCCACTTCCGGATATGCTTTTACTTTTCCATTTCCCTGTAAAATCTCCGTGCAATCGACGTGACCGAAAGAGCCGGCGGCTTTGGCCGTGATCTTGTTGTAGACTTCCGCCTTGGTCTCATCTCGCGCCGCGATGCGAGACCGCAGGACCGCTTTAGCATTTTCACCTATAAGAGTAGCTCTTTCGCGGATATTGATTATATCCTTTCCACTACCACTTATTTTGGTGATAAAATCACTACTGCTGTCCGCGTCACAGGAAAGATTGTAGTCGATATCGATAAGCCCCACCCTTCCACCGATAAGCTCGAGGTCAGTACGAAATCTCGCGCCTTTGCCGATCTTCACGGTCGCGTGCGGATAAACCTTACTCGTTCCTTGCGCGCTATGGATATGCTTTTCGAAATAACGGAAAGTCGAGCCTTCTTCCAACTTTATTTTCCCTTCCATCATATGTTTGCTCGGATCATTCTTTGGAAAAATACAATAGCTGAAAACATTCATCGATGCGCCCTTACCGATTACGATATTCATATTGATCTTCTGTACTTTGCTTTTATGCAAAATTCCGAAACAGAAATGCACCGGCTTCTTGATAATGACACCCGGCAAGACTTTTACGTTGATATCCACGCCATCTTTTTGTTCTCGAAGTTTCACAACAAGTCCTTCTACGGCATTCAAAGACAAAACTTTGTTATTATCGATAAAAAGACTGGCGGTTTCCGGATCATCCAGAACGCCCTCTATTTTTGCAAAATTCAAAAGTTCGTTTATCTCTTTCATATTTTTTTGATTTTATCCTCCGTCGGCTTATTTTTGTGCGGGCAAGTCAGGCACCTATTCTTGAAATATTCCACCACGTCTTCACCCTTGCTCTCGTCGATGAGCTTGCCATCGCAGACAAGAAAAGCATGGTCCGCTTTTTTCAGGACCTGCATATTGTGTGTGATAACAATGACCGTCGTGCCGATGCTCTTGAGATATTCCATCACGGTAAAAACTTTTTTGAGCGCTTCTACGTCCACACCTGAATCCGGCTCGTCTAAAATAACCAATCTCGGTTTCATACAGATGATAGCTGCGAGCTCGATACGTTTTCTCTCTCCGCCACTGAGGTTCTTATCAACGGCGCGAGATAAATACTTATTCGAAGCAAGCCCGACCCTTTCCAGCGCGTCTGTGACGCTCTCTTCATTCTTCCCTTTTGCAGCCGAAAGAAAATCTTCCACTTTGAGCCCTTGAAAACGCGCCGGCTCCTGCCAAGCGAGCGTAATTCCCAGCTTCGCCCGCTGCGGCACGGATAATTTTTTTATCGATTTGCCATCAAAGACAATATCACCGGAGATTTCCCGGTAGCCTTCCAGACCCATCAAAATATAGGCTAGGGTAGATTTTCCCGCCCCGTTCGGACCGACCAAGGCATAAGTCTTTCCCGCCTCTATTTCCAGAGAAACGTTGTCTACGAGCTTCTTGCTGCTCTTCTCCAGCGTAAGGTTTTTTATTGAAAGTATATTCATTTATTATGTTTATAGGTTTAACTGATATGGCTTTATCTTAGCCTTGAATAACGAAATAGTCAAAAGAGCCGACAATAAGATGGAGTAGCAAACTTTAGTCTGCGCTGCTATCCCATGCGGATAAATCACAATTATATATCGCATTTGAGCACGTAAAGCAACAGCGCGGGTTCAAACCCGCTACTCCACAAATACACCGCTCGTCTCAAAGTCCACTCCCCACGCCTTCCGCGAACATCCGTGCCAGATCCAGCTCTTCCGCATCCGGATGATTCTTATTGATACCTCCCAACCATTTGAGTGGACCAAAAGTTGCCGATCCTAGACAGGAAAAATTACCGATCACGTCGTAATCCTTGGCCCGAAGCTTGTCCTTCAAAGCTTTATGATTCTTGTCCATCTGCACCAAGCCTTTCAAGCTGCTCGAGAAAAGAAAAACTTTTTTGCCGCTTCCGAAAGGCAGCTTGTCCACCAAAGATAACAAGTTTTGGTCGTGCTTTCCCATATAGATTCCCGACCCGAATCCGACTAGGTCATATTGACCCAAATCGCCCGCCTGGACCTTGTCCGACCCTACGATAGTCGCGCCCAGCGCCTCCGCCATCACATCGGCAATCTTTCTGGTATTGCCTCGATGTTTTGAATCACAGATGATAAGCGTTTTCATAGATTATAGAATAGTTATGAATAAGACTCCGATTACCATTATAACACCTCCCATCAATTTCTGCTTGATTTCTTTTTCCCCGAAGATAACGCCACCGAGGATTATTGAAATCAATATTCCCAACCGCTTTATCGCGACTACATAAACCACGAGAGTATCTTGGATAGCCAGCATCTGAAAAACCACCATCAATGTCCCCAAAATTCCAACCATAGCCAGATGGGTTTTTTCTTTCCGGATTTCTTTTTGCTGTTTTCTCATCCTTGTATAAGCGAAAGGAAAAATGAAAGTCGCTATAAGAATGTTTTCCGCCATAGCAAAAAATATCGGCGAAGAGTTCTGCAGCGCTATCTTATCCAAATTCGCAGTGATGCTCCAAATCAGAGCCGCCGCCAACATCAAACGAGGTCCTTCTTCTTTTGTAAGAACCTTGAAAGGCTTTGTCCATCCGTCCTTCCTCTTCTTGATATTCAAAAAGTAGGAACCGAATACTATAAAGATAACCCCTATAAATCCACTTCCGCTAGGAATCTCACCGAGCATCAGATAGCTGGTAAGCAACATAAAAAGTGGCGTAAAGGCCATCATGGGCACTGAAACTGACATATCCGAAAGAAGTGACTTGGTGGACAAAACTGCAGCTGTCGCGCTCAAAAGACAATCTAAGAATAAGACCGACCAAAAGTTTTCGCCCAAAACGGGAAAATCTATAAACAAAAAAGAAATCAATATATATACTCCCGAAAAAAAGAAAGCGAACCAAGAGACCACGTACTCATCCAGACTGCGCAAGCTTTTCTTGCTTGATACGCCTCTGAGCGCCGAAAAAAGCGCCACCAAAAGCGCATAGACGATCCACGTCATATTCTTCCGTCTTCATATTTTACCAAGTCCGCAAACACGAAATCTTTCACATATCCTTTGTATTTTTTCAAATCTTCCCTGATCCACCCCGCCGAGATCGGCACTTTCGTCCGGTCTTTATCTACCACAACATTTTCCGCTCCCAACGCCTCCGCCAAAAACTTCCCGTAATTTTCCGAGGAGAAAACAAAATCTATTTTCACACCCTGAGGCAATTTGCTCTGCGCATAATCGATATGGAGCTTATTGATTTCCGGCGCATGCCCTGTTTTCCGCGGACCTATGCCCGCATTCACGACTTCCATCCGCGGATATTCTTTCTTAATCCACGCCATCCGCACTTCGACCGGCACCTTGGTCACAAACGGTACGTCATAAACCAGTACAATCAGATAATCGACTTGCGAGAGCGCCTTCTCTAGCAAGAACTGATGTCCCTCGTGCAGTGGCGCAAATTTTCCGATTACCAATCCGGTTGTTCTTTTGTCTGTCATTGTATTTTTTATACCTTTTTAATTCCCCTCGTCCCTAAAATAAATAAAATCAAAATCATTATTTTCAAAAAATAATAACCGTCAGGGTCAACAAAATCGCGAGTCATTGCCGTCATCCTCCCTACGGCGAGGTGAGCGAAAACACTGATCGGCAAAGTCAAAAATATCCAATTCTTTTCAGGCACTACGAGACCAAGTTTCTTGAAACCCTTAGAAAGAAACGGGGCAAGCAGACACATCCCCAGAAAAGCTAGAGCTAAATCAAAAACCGCATAATTGCCTATATGGTATTGCCTCAAAAAATCTATTATTCCCATATTTTATCATTATAACCATATGAAATAGATGGATTCCCTCCCGACGCACAAAATTCATTTCATTCCAGATAACTTCAGTATAAATTAAAAACCGGTAAAATACAACAGAAACAGCTATCACAATAGTATGGAAAAAGCATTTACCCTATAAATTGAAATCAAGAAACTGCTTTATCGCCGATTAGAACACTGCTCAAAAACATCTTTTTCGACCTCACCCACGGCGATTGATTTTCAAATCCTTGCAAAAAGGCACGATTTTGCCTATCACCAGCCTCATTGTCGGAAGTTTTTCCACTCTGGCAATCTTTATTTTCCATTTTAGATAAAGCAATCTCAGCAAATATCAAAAGTCATATAGATCCGATAATGATTGACATACGGGATGATTCCTCTTAATATTCCTAGTGGAGGAAACAAAATGATATTTATTTACCTGAGCGGTAAGGATATTTCTGTACAGAAAGTAGAAAAACTAAACAAAATCATCGAGGCTGAAAAATTCGCCCCCGATAGATGCAAACTATCCTTTGAAGACAAAATATTCATAATTCCAAACGCATCCAGTATAACAGGAAGCAGCGGTAGAGACGTAGTATGTATGGAAACAAGAGCAAGCCTAGATGAACCCACGAGCAAGGTATCGGCTATTATCGAGATAATAGAAAATAATATAAAATTGAGCAAGGGAACCGAATTGATAAAAATGAGCCCCCTTTAAAACAATTACGATCTCGAAACAAAATAAAAGGAGCTATCAGATATAGCTTCTTCTTTTTTCCCTCAAATCCAGACAAAGTCAACCTGAAAATTCGTTCAAAGAGATATCAAATCCGAGCATATTCATATCGTTCTCAAACTGTATCTTATCTGTAAAAAGAAAACTTTGGATGCCGAACTTGGAAGCCGCCTCGACATTTCCTCTCGCATCATCGAAATAAATAATATCCCAGGTCGATATGCCGGAATTATTACCACTAATATTTTCCAAAGCATATTCCCAGAAGCCGTCGTCGTCTTTCTTATAACCGATTTCACAAGAGAAGAAATGACCATCAAAAGACTGCTGCAAATTCAAATCCTCCCAAAGAAACTGCGCCCGATATTTATCCTGATTGCTCGCCAGATAACATCCGATTCCTTGTTTCTTCAGCTCACCCGCCAAGGAAACCAGATCTCCATCAAGATAGCGCCTGCTAAAATCCATCTGCTCTTTAAAAAAATCATCCACTGTCCCCTGCCAGCCAAACCGCTTAAGATAAGGAACAATCATCTCCTTCATATCCCCTTTGCCTTCGTTATAGATACGATTATTGGTGATATCATAAAATTCTCCCAGAACCTTCTTCGCTTCCGGATACCCTCGGCGTTTCATCTCCTCCGAAAAATTATGAGGATAGCGGATCAACACGCCATCGACATCGAATAATATTATTTTAGGCTTGGACATAGACCTTTAGCTTAGATTATTATTATAGTTTTTACATAATTATACTCCTTAAAGATTCGTCATGTCGAACGGATGTGAGGAATCTGGGAAATGCACGATATTAACATAGATGTTATTTTAGAAACACACATTACCTCGGTATCGCATTTTCCCAGATTCCTCAATCGGAGTACCTCATTTCGGAATGACAAAAAGAAGGTTGGCTATAGTAGCACATATATCCTTCCTATAGATAGATTGCAATCAACTGCCGCACGATCAGCTCTTCCGGCTTGATGTACTCGCCCTCGAAATCAAACCACACACGCAAAAAATCTTCGCGTGCAATCTTTCTTACCTTCCCGATTTCAGGATCCTGCAGATGAATATATTTTTCATCCAGTCCCGCCACGACCGAATAGTGCCCGTCTGCAACTTCGCTCTCAGAATAATCATTACGACCGCGCGAGAACCAATCTACGATAACTGGCACCTTTTTTTCAAGCCATTTATCAATATCTTCAAAAGTACTCTCGTTTTCTATTTCAACTCTCAGACCGAAACTTTCCGCGATTCTTTTTATGTTTGCGCTGTCCGCCCCCATCTCACTGTCGATATCCAATATCCGCGCCAATTCCTGCTCGCTCTTTTTGATATCATAATAATCCAGTACAATCAAAAGACTGGCCGCTCCGCACATTCCGCGATGAAGAGTCTCCTGGAAAGGTCTCAGATTCAATATTTCTCTTCCCACCATAATATTTTATTTTATCAAATCGAATCGCCCGCCTGTTTCACCGACAAACGCCATCCCATCCGCAAGCCTCACCACTTCCACGCCACTTGCTTTTTCGTACGCCGAAACTGCATTCTCGCTTTCGTTAGTATAATGAGGTTCGATCGCCTTATTTACAAGGTTCATAGCGGAAAAATCCGTAAGCCCGATTTCATTCGGGTCACCTTTCGTGTGATTCAAAACCTCGATAGAATTCCCCGCGATGATACTACCCGCGCTCACACCGATGTAAAGCCCGCCTTTTTGTAAGAAATCTCTCACCACGATATCAAAACCGCTCTTTTTTGTCCAATACAAAAGATAGTAGGTGTTGCCACCATTCACGTAAACGACATCATAATCCAACAATTCTTGCGGGTCCTGTTTTTCGATATCAAAAAATATCACGTCGCCAAAGCCCATCTCTCGGAGCTGAGAAAGTGCCAACACCGCAAACTCATTCTTTTCTTTATCCTCAGAAGCAGTGGTAATTATAGCCACCTTCCTATCGCGTAGATCCCCACTGAAAAAGTCATCAATCTTTTTCGCGATACCGGGATTACTAAAACCGGAAGATGTGAGAATTATATTGTTCATAATTTTATTTTTAATCTCATTATCCTAAAAACATGTTTAAATAATTCCATCTACCCGACAACCGTACCTGTCACCGTGTCATCCTGAACTTGTTTCAGGATCTTTGATATATTTCACTTTAGCTTTATTTAATTCACTGTTACCAAATAATACGTTTTTATGGAATGCTGTGAAATCTTAATCTGATATTCAAGTTATAATCTTTCTACGTTGCACTTTGAGGATCCTGAAACAAGTTCAGGAGGACAAATATAAAACAACGGACCAAAAACAACAGGCGCAAAAGCAAACGAACAACTACGCCACCCTCTTTTTAAACTCCTCAATAATATTCTCCGCGCCTTTTTCCATTACCATCTCCCACGCCCGTTTATATGCTGGATACTCTTTTGCATAGCCTATCTCCCTGCGCAATCTGTTCTCATCGAACAATTTCATGAATACCTGGTAATGGATAGCATGGACCGGGATGTGAATGATCGTGTTCTCCTCCTCAGCTTTATATTTCCTATAAAAGTATGCCCACGCATTGTATAGTTCGCCCTGTTTACTATTCTGTATATAAATCTGATGAATCAGCTCATGTGTCAAAACATCGACGACATAATCAATCGGATAATCGTCATATACCATAATGGTCAAAGGATAAGAAAAGGCGATGGACCTCCCCACGACAAAACACTGAATCTTCTTTTCTTGCCATTTAAGCCCGGAGGACTTTTCTATTTCTCTCAATATTTTCTCTCCGTCCTCTTTCCAAACCCTTTCAATCTTTTTTATCTTTCCCGCCAATGTTTTATACGGAGGGTATTCTTTTTTAAGGGCCGTAAAATATTCTCTCCATTTTTCATCATAAATCCTGGAATTGCAAAATTCTATTTTTGGTATCATACCTATAAAATTAACGGCTTACTCCCTAGAAACATTATAACACCGGCAAAATAAAAAGGCGAAAAGGTTGAGCCTTTAAGCCTTTGCCGCACCGGTTTTTTGTTTGGTAACCAGGCGGATGAAAAATGTTAGGACCAGGAGACACCAAAGGGCATATACCTTCGGAACAAGGAGTAGGTATTTACCCTCTCCCAATTCAACAAAATCCCATTCATCAGGATTTCTGTGCCAGGGCAGAAGGAATATTAAAAACCTAAAAATTCCTTCTGGCAAAACTTCTGCAATCATCTCTTCGGAAATATTAAATATCAGTCCGAAGTGAGGCATATATTTTGCCTTGAATTTGCGTTTTCCTATGTCTTCATTCCTCGGAAATCTCAGCACTGCAACGTCTATGATACGATACGCTGTGCTATCCTCTTTTTGACGCCTGTATATCAACAGTCCAAAAAGATGGAACAGAAATCTGAAAAGTGGATCCAAAAATGGAGCCTTTTCCATTACTACACCTTTTGCAATTTTACTTTTCGTCCGCTATCCCTCCTTTTATCTTTATTATAAGATGGACTGAGTATTGTAAACTAAAAGACTGCGAAAGTCAACTTCTCAAATCAAATAAAAAAGAAGCTGTCTTGCTATACGGCTTCTCTCTAAAATTTCAGGCTATTTTCCTTTTTTACCTTCATCATAGATATCGAATTCATAACCGAAAATATTTTTCTCGTCCATTTTTCCGTGAGTGAGAAGATAAAGACCTAGCCCGACATCCTGCGCCAGGACTTTCAGATAGCCTTCTTTCTTGAGGCGTCGAGGCGAAACTTGGACCTTCGCGTTCGACATAAAACGGAATTTTCCCAATTTTACCCCGCGTTGCGCGTAGTCGGAATCTTCTCCCAGCATAAGCTTCTCGTCAAAGCCTCCCAATTGTTGATGCAAATTTCTCTTAACAAAAATACACCACCCTCCTGCCAGCGGTTTTACAAATTGCGAAGAAGCAACGAAATAATTCCACCAGCGGAAGAAAAGATGATCTAAATAATTGCCTTTCGTGGTAGCGATTGGCACTCCCATAGCCAAGTCTTTTTTTTCGAATTCAGCCAATCCGTTTTTCAAAAAGTCAACATCCGGCAACTCGGTGTCCGCGTCCAGGAAAAGAATGATATCACCAGTGGCCGCCTCGGCACCATGATTCCTGCCCGCCGCCGGCAGTCCACCTTGTACTATTTTGCAATTAAAATTTGCTGCAATTTCTCTGGTCCTATCGTGGGAAGCATTGTCCGCCACGATGATTTCATAGTCGCAAAAAGTCTGTTTCCCGATACTCTTCAAAAGCTTGGGTAAATATTTTTCTTCGTTCTTGGTTGGAATAACTATCGATAACATAGATTTTATTTATTCGTTCTTTTTTTTCTGAATGATCTCATTATAAAGACCAACGACCTTATCCACCCAAGGCGCGATACAAAATTCTCGAGCATTGACACGTGCGCTTGCAGACATTTTTTTTCGAAGTGCGCCATCCTCGATGAGCTTGATGGTGTTGGTGGCAAAATTATCTTCAACATTGTCCGTCAAAATCCCATCTTGTCCGGACTTGATCATATCCTCGATACCGCTGGCTTTTACCGCTACTACCGGCAGTCCCGCCGCCATGGCTTCCACCGCCACCAGACCTTGTGTTTCTGTGAGGGATGCAAAGACAAATATGTCACTGGCTTGATAATGAGCAATCATTTCTTCTTTGTCCAAAAGCCCCGTAAAGATGACGCTGTCTTCCAGCTCAAGCTCCTTTACCAAAACATCAAGCTCATCACGGAAGCTACCTTCGCCGACAATCATTAACCTAACGTCCTTTCTTGTGTTGCGAATAATCGCAAAAGCCCGCACCAAAAAATCGATATTTTTTTCTGGAACCACCCGACTTGCCGTAATAAGAAACACTTCATTCTCTTTGATGTCATATTTATTGCGAATGCTATCCCGCGTTCCCGCGTCTTTGGCAAACTGATCTATATTTATACCACTCGGAATGATATGAACCGATTTTTTTATCCCTTGTTCAAAAAGCAACTTCTTAATTGCGCCGGAGGGAGCAATCAGCGCATCGCACTTCCTGCAATTATGATTTACGATCCATCGGATAATCTTCTGGGAAATCTTCTTGGGAATAAGAAATACGTAATGAGAATAATCTTCGTATTTGATATGGTAAGTAAGCACAATTGGAATATCTAGTTTTCTGCTAAATTTGGTCGCCTCCCACCCTAAAGAAAACGGCTGGTGGCTGTGAATGACATCGAGATTCAAAGAGCGAACAGTGTCTTCCATTTTAGAAACCATCGGCACGGGGATAACGTAAAGATAATCGTCATAAGTGAAAGAAAATGATTTATATCGAAAAATATTTTCTTCTTTCTCCTCCCAGTCTGGATAGTCGGGAGCAAAAATAAAAACTTCGTGTCCGGCAGCTCTAAGCCCGTTACTTAAATTTATAACCGATGTCTCCATTCCACCCTTGGAAGGGGTGAAATAGTTGATAAACATCCCAATTCGCATAGCTGTAAATAATAGCTGATTATCTTATTTTTAAAAACTTTTTTGTGTCTTTCTCAAAATTATTCCAAATATAATACCAAAAAGAGGGGAAATAAACGAGGCTTATAAAAAACAGCGAAATAAGAACGACGGCGTCATAGCTGGCGCGCACCCAATAGTCATCATCCAACTTGAACCACATTCCGAATTCATCGAAGGTGAGCCCCAGGCCAAGTCCATAGAGAACCCCGATCTTGAGGCGATTCTTTTCATTCTGGAAAACCAGCGCCAAAAAACCGGCGATGGCCATAATAACGATTCCATAATTGAGATGGTGAACGTGATAACCTTTGATATATATATAGGGATCCTCCAAGATTCCGAAAGTAGCAGAAAGCACGTAGAGTCTGACAAACACAAACGTAAAAAGAAAAGTAACCAGCACAACGAAGCTGACTCTTTTCTTATGTTTTTCTATCAGGTTGTCGTAGAATATTCCCATTCTAGAAGATTAAAGACAAATCTTATTCAGCGTCCTTCTGCGTTCGACTCCTACGGCAATCACCCGTATATAAATAACCGATTATTCTAATGTTTCCATCGTGATTGCTTTCATCGGGCACTCATTGGCACATATACCGCAGCCTTTGCAATAATCAAGATCGATTTTGTCGATGATATTTTTTTTGCCCCCTTTTCCGTCTTTGACTTCTTTAATTTTGATTGCCATCTCCGGACAATAAGTGGCGCAACGGAGACATCCGACGCATTTGTCTTTTGCAAGAACTGGCTTCTGTGATTTCCAGCTACCAGTCTTCACTTCATTGGAGTTACCCGGCTCGATAATTTTACCACCGATCGGGATTTCTTTTGCTCTTTTAAGTTTCATATATATGAGAATTAATAATTTATTTAAGAACCTACCGCTCCTCAATTTCATCATAGCCCCTTTGCAAAGCCTCTAAATTTTTGTCTATCATCTCCTGCGTCAGTTTAACGCCAAATTTCTTCTGGAGCTGATTCATAACTTCCTTGTAGGAAATCTTTGAATGGATCTTGGCTATCGCACCGACCATTACGGTATTGGGAAGATTTTTTCCCAAAATTTCTTTAGAAATACCGCTGGCATCAATGGTATAGATTTTGCAATTCTTGCCAGAAATCAAGAAAGAGATTTCTTTTTCCGTTTTAGGAGTATTGACAAGCAAGGTTCCGCCCTTCTTGATTCCAGCCGCGACATCCACGCTAGACAAAAGGGTGGCATCCATTACCACTACCATATCCGGACCTTCTACATCGCCGTGCAAACGTATCTCCTTGTCGCTGAGCCGCACGAAGGTCTTCATCGGCGCGCCCGAACGCTCCGGACCGTATTCAGCAAATGTCTGCGCAAATTTCCCCACTGCGATAAAAGCCTTGGCGGTTATGATGCCTGCCGTCTTCGCCCCCTGTCCGCCCCGGCTATGAATCCTGATTTGGTAAATGTTTTCTATCATGGTTTTTTATTAATTGCTTATTTCCTAATATCTCACCACAGGGATCACTGTAATTTTGGAAACAACGGTTTGCCCCATTTTTTCCGAAAGAATCCTGTCTATATCTTCTATCTGAACGCTCCCGAGCTCTCCCGGATATTCGATTGTTACATTGACAGTCACAATCTGCTCTTTGCTTTCGATACCTACTTCCTTGATTGTAGCATCCGCCAGTTTTGCTGTCACGGTCTCCTCTACGATGGTCTGTCGATTCTTTTCCGTAACCGCCCCGTCAGTCAGAAAAGCCAGGGGAATAGCTATCACTATCAAAAAAAGTATCGCCCAGGTCAGATTATTTTTCCGCTTTTCCTGTCCACTTTCACTCACGGGCCCCTTAAATCTGGCTATGATAAAAAGTAACGAGGCGGCAGAAGTAACAGCAATGAGATTGGAGAGGTATAAGAGAAAAGCTCCACCAACCAGAGCAAGGTCCTTATGTGCCATCGAAATACCCATCACTGCAAGAGGAGGGACCAAAGCGGCTGCAACTACAACGCCGGCGATAGCGGACCCAAGTTTAGGATAAGCGACAATAAACGCCCCCACAAATCCAGCGGCAATGGCGATAAAAAGTTCAAAAATAGTCGGAGAAGTCCTGGCCAAAAACTCACTGCCAGACAATGAGTAATCAGGAGAAATGAATCCCATAAAAAACGAAATCAAAAAAATAACCAACGCACTCTTTAGAAGAGTGTATGCTGAGGATTGGATCAGCCTAGACTTGCCCTCAACCAAACCCAGCGAGAGCGCCAAAATCGGCCAGACAAGAGGTGCCAAAAGCATTCCCCCGATTATGACCGCCGACGAATCCACGATCAACCCCAAAGTGATTATTATACCGGCAAAAATCGTAAGCACATAAAAATCAAAATCGTTTTCAGCATTAGACTTGATTTCGTCATAAACTTTTTTCTGCCTTTCCGAATCAATATGGAAGGGACCGATGTGCTTTCTTATCGCTTTCAATCCCTCTTTTTTCATTTCCATATAATACTTTTTTATTTAATCATAATTCTCACATCCACTGCCTTGCACCCCTGCCCTTCTTTCTGTACCATCAGCGGGTTGATGTCCAATTCCTTAATTTCCGGATGATTCACAACCAGATTAGAAAGTCCCACCAGGGTGTCGGCAAGCGCTTCGATGTCCATTTTGGGAAATTGGCGATAGCCTGTCAGTATCTTAAATGATTTGATTTCCTGCATCATTTCCATCGCCTCTTCCCGGTCGATAGGAGCGAAGCGAAAGGCTACATCTTTAACGACTTCCGTATAGATTCCACCCAGGCCGAACATCAAAAGATGCCCGAAATTTTCATCGCCCTTGACGCCGAGAATAATTTCCCGGCCATCTACCATCGGCTGTATGATTATCCCTTCGAAATCACCGCCCAGCTTCCCTTTAATTCTATCAAAATATTCGCTAACTTCCAAATCGCTACAGATATCAATCTTCACCCCCTCAACCTCCGTTTTGTGACTGATCTTGCGGGAAAATATCTTTATTGCCACCGGATAGCCTATTTCTTTCGCAATCTGCACGGCCTCATCTTTATTTTTTGCAATTTCCGAACGGGCGCTATCGATACCATATTCCTCCAGAAGCTTCAGCGCTTCTATAAAGTCGGGGTTCTGTTTCAGAGCAACGACTTCTTTATTTGAATGGTTTTTTATCGCACTCACATGACAAGAGGTTAAATATTCTTTCGCTTCCGTCTTATTCTTTTCACATTCCCATATTTTTCCCAGAGCGCAGATTGCCGCGGAAAGATGGTCATAAGCCGCCACCGGACTTTTTTTGAGCTTCTCTGCCGTATCGTTTATCAATTCCCCGCCGATAAAGCTCGCCACAATCGGCTTATCCGTCCGTTTGGCAGCGTCCGTAAGTACCTTGGCGGTCTTTGCGATTTCAGTCCCTCTCTGTGGCGTCAAGATAAAGACGATACCGTCCACGTTCTTGTCGTCCAAAAGCACATCGAGAGCAATCCTGAATCTATCCGCCTTGGCATCTCCCAGTACATCCACCGGATTGTGTATATTCGCTTCCGCCGGCAAGTTAGCTTTGAGAAATTCCGAGGTCTTCTTGCTAAGTTTTGCCAGTTGGAGTCCATAAGATTCAATTTCATCGCTTGCGAGTACTCCCGGTCCACCGGCATTGGTAATGATAGCTATGCGGTTATTCTTGATACCTTCATAACGAGACAGAAAATTCGCCACGCCGAAAAGTTCCTGCATATCATTGACTCGTGTCGCACCTGTTTGCGAAAATACTACCCGTGTCGCTTCATCCGCTCCCGCAAGCGCCCCCGTATGGGACTGCATCGCTTTCTGCGACGCCTTACTGGTACCGGGCTTGATAATAATCAGAGGTTTTGTTTTTGCCAATTCCGCTGCCGCCTTCATAAATTTCTCTCCGTCCTTGAAGCTTTCGAGATATGCCAATACCGCCGTAGTCTCTTTATCGTCTTTGAAATATTCCAAAAGTTCCGCTTCCCCCACGGATACTTTATTGCCAAAACTGATAAAGCGCGAAAAACCCACACCGCTGACATTGGCCCAGTCCAGCATAGCCGAACAGATAGCCCCTGATTGGGAAATGAAACCCAGCGTACCCTTCCTTGTCATACCATTGGCAAAGGAGGCGTTGAGATTATTTATAGAATCCGCCAAGCCCAGACAGTTCGGACCGATAACCGCGATATCAAATTCCCGAGCGATTGCCTGCATCTCCGCCTCCAGCTTCGCCCCCTCTTTACCGACCTCCTTGAATCCCGCCGAAATGATAACGACATGTTTTATTTCCATTTCACCGCACTGCCTGAGCGCGACATTTACGAAAGGTGCCGGAATAACGATGATTGCCAAATCGACTTTCTCCTTAATATCCGAAACCGATGGATAAGACTTGAGCCCCAAGATTTTCTTGGCCTTCAAATTGACGGGATAAATTTTCCCCTTGTACTTTCCTTCAATAATATTTTTCAAAATCCCATAACCTATCTTATCCTTATCCGTCGAAGCGCCGATGACCGCTACCGATTTTGGAGAGAAAAATTTCTCAAGTTTATTTTGTGACATAACAATATCTTATCTTGCTTATTAAAAGCGAACAATCATTTAGCTTTTTCGAGACATGATCTTTTCAGTAAAAATTTCTTGAATGCCGTGCCACATTATTTTATTTTTTCAATCTCGACTCCCTGTAGCTTACTTTCAATCTCCTCTCTTGTCATTATTCCACTCTCAGCTCCGTACTCTGCTACCTCCCCGCCGCTATTGAGAATGCCGAATTTGAGTGCAATTTCAAAATCGCCGGAAATGATGTAACCTGCAACCAAACCGGAACCGAAAGCGTCACCCGCGCCGGTCGTATCCGTCTGGCGCATCACATGAGCGCCAGAATGTAACATCTCCTCCCCCGCCAAAAGGTATGCGCCTTTCTTGCCGTCGGTAATGACTATGTTGGACACGCCCCAAGACTTAATAACTCCGATGAGTTTGGCAATGTCATTGAAATCTTCGCCCTCTAGACCGGACACAGAATCGCTTTTTACAAGTTCAATCGCTTCATCTTTATTGATAATCAAAAGATAGGTGAATTTCATAAACTCCGCAAGCTTTTCTTTGCCGGATAAGATTTCCGTCTCGCCTGGATTCCACGCCAGCTTGCCACCACTCTCCCGGACAGCTTCGCCGATTTTCCGGAGTTTATCTTCGAAATCGTCACCTAGGGCAGTAAGATAAATCCATTTTGTATCTTTTATTTCTTCCGGACGGATTTCCAAACCGTTAGCCGCGCCCTTGTGTGTAAAAATCACCCGCTCGCCCTCCTTGCCGGCACTGTCCACCACTATAAAAGAAAAGGCCGAGTTTTTACCCGCCTCAATTTGGATCAGGTCAGTGGAAATGTTACGCTGCCGCAGATTTTCCGCGATAGACCTGCCGTTGCCGTCGTCACCAAGACGCGAAACTACAGCCGCATTCAGCCCCATCTTGGCAAAAGTCGCCGCCGCATTGCAAGCGCCGCCGCCAAAATTCATCCGTACATCTTCACTGCGGATTTTTGCGCCATATTCAAAAGCCAGCAAGCGCTGAGAGGTCAAGTCCTCCGGTGTCTCGATTACTTTTCCTCGGTCGGTCAAAAATGTCATGTCACGGGTCGCCCCGCCAATCGTAACGATATCAAACATATATATGCTTATTATTCTTGGGTTTATTATAGCAATTAAAAACGTTTTAATCTAATAATTATAAGGTAGCCGGAAACTACAAAAATTTATAAACCATCAACAAATCGTAAACCATTCCCCTTCCAAAGGATCAATGTATCCGATGAACGTGAAAATACTATTCACAATTACCCACGCGGCGAGAACATAACCGAACCCCAGCAGTGCCGAACCCAGCACCGATTTGATACTTACCATCATATCCGTCTGACCGACGGCAGTCAGGGCGATAAGTTGCCCCAACACGATAGCCAGAAGCGCCAACACACCGACCGCCTTTACCGCAAAATCCGCTATAAGCTGAAGAGAAAGAGCGAATGAACAAAAATCACACGGAGCACATTCGTCCCATTCCGTACTGGGATCATTGATATTTTTTCCGCAAGGAATCAACCCGCCGGAACCTTCCACGCTGCCACAATCCTCTGTAGCGGTGGCAGCGGCATCTCCTGCCTCGGGATATAGAGCATCGCGCTCCGTCTCTTCGGGAGCAGTAGCGGCCTCTTCCGTTCCCGTAGAAGAGGTTGGTGTCAGAGCGGGAGTGTTGCTCTCCGCCGCCCAAGCAACCGGGACCGGGGCGAGCAAGCCGCAATATACTTCACCGGAAGACCTGTCCGACAAAGTCGAGCTGAGTTGCGGACTCAGAAAATTGCACGCAAGAGCGATTGCCAGCACTAAAGTTCTTTTCATACTTATAGCTTACTGAATTTAAAAATATTTTTCAGATAGTTCTATGCTCCGACCATCTCCGCCCAGCCGCCTCATTTTTCTATAAGACTTTCCAGGACCATCGCTCTCGGTTTCGGAATACCCAAGACTTCCAAAAGTGTCGGTGAGACATTTCCCAGAACACCGTTCTTATTCAAGGTACAATTTTTGTTAGTCATTCCCTTCTTCACGATAATAAAAGGCACCGGGTTCTTGCTGTGCATCGTAGAGACGTGTCCCGTTTCAGGATCCAGCATCTCGTCCGCGTTACCATGATCGGCGGTGATGATTGCCGCGCCGCCGCTTTCCAGAACCTTACTCACTACTCTCTCGAGGCATTTATCCAAAAATTCCACCGCACAAATCGTCGCCTGCAGATTTCCCGTATGACCCACCATATCAGCATTGGCATAATTGACCGAGATGAAATCATACACACTATGTTCGATATTGGAAACTATAACATCTGTAATGTCCCCCGCGGACATTTCCGGTTTCTGATCATAGGAAAATACATCTCGAGAAATAATTTGTTCCCGACTCTCCGAAGCAACCGGCTCCCGATGTCCGCCATTCAAGAAATAAGTGACATGCGGATATTTTTCCGCCTCAGCGATGTAAAGCTGCTTGAATCGGCTCAATACTTTAGGTAAAGTATCCTTCACCGCCTGCGAATTATAAGCGATCTGCACCGGCAAATCCTGTCCGAAATCGGAAAGTGTGCACATAAAAACATCATGCAAGATGTGCTTGCGATTCTTGTAATCTTTCATCTCCGGCATCGTCAACATCTTGGTTAGTTGCCTCGCACGATCACCGCGCAGATTGAAGAATATCACCGCATCGTTGTCCTTGATCCTAGCCTCCGGCTCTCCTTCCTTGTTCACGATTACAGTGGGAATAATGAATTCATCAGTGAGTCCGTGATTATATGAATCTTTGATTACTTGCTCGGCGGACTCGCTCTTGGCGCCTTCGCCCAAAACCATGGCGTCGTATGCCCTCTGCATTCGGTCCCAATGCTTGACCCTGTCCATCGCATAATATCTTCCGCCGATACTCGCAACCTTTCCTATGCCGAGTTCCTTTATCTTCTCCTCGAGCCCGCGCAAAAACACTAGGGAACTTTTCTCAAAAGCGTCGCGGCCGTCGGTAAAAAGGTGAAGATAGATTTCCTTGACCCCGCTATCTTTGGCCATCTGCATCAAGGCATAAAGATGCCCGGGGTCGCTATGCGGACTGTCCGAATCGGACAGCAATCCCATGATATGGAAATCGGTCTTTTGCGTGAGCGCGTGATTGAGAGTTCGGCGGATGCGTGGATTCCTGAAGAATTTTCCCGATTGGATGTCTTCGTTTATGATTTGCGAGTCCTGCCTAATGATTCTGCCCGCGCCGATATTAATGTGTCCGGCTTCGCTCCCACTCCGTTCGTTCTCGCTCAGCCCCACCGCAAGCCCGGTAGCATTGAGCTCGGTATATGGATATTTGGCAACCAAGCTGTCAAAAAAAGGCTTCTTAGCAAGTTCAATCGCATTCCCTTCCGACTTGGGCGCAATGCCCCAACCGTCCAGAATGATCAGCATGTTCGTAGGTTTTTTCGGTTTGGACATAATGTTATTGACAAATAAACAAATTTGGATTAAAGTCTAGGCAAAATAGGGGGGGTATCCTAAATGGAGATAGATTACACGGGTATCTTAATTGCTATCCTTATATATCTGATAGCAGTGGCACTCGTCGAAAGGCATTGTGACAAGAAAGTAAATGAAGAATAAATAACTTCTTCCCAGGTAAACTACAGAAAAAAATTGATAAACGGCGTCGTTATGATGATAATAATGGTGCTATACGAAGCCTTTCATGATTACATCCCTCACCTCTTCTGGTGATTTTTTTATTTCAAAAGCTATAACTCGTTCTCAATTTCCATCAACCGATTATATTTTGCCAGTCTCTCTCCGCGCGAGAGCGAACCGGTTTTTATGAACTCTGCTCCGGATGCCACCGCGAGGTCCGCAATAAAATCATCACAAGTTTCCCCGCTGCGATGAGAGACAATAATCTTCCACCCCAACTCCTGCGCTTTCTGTATGCACTCCACCGTCTCTGTCAGGCTTCCGATCTGGTTAAGTTTAATGATAATTCCGTTGGCACAATAATTTTTCGCAGCCGTTTCGACACGTTTCGGATTGGTAACAGTGAGATCATCGGCAATAACGACAAAATTCTTTTTTGCACCCAAGAATCTTTTCTTCATATCTTTCCACCCCTTCCAATCATTCTCATCCAATCCGTCTTCGATAGAAAGAAGCGGATATTTTTTCATCCATTCCAAATAAAGGGCTATCAGCTGATTCGTATCCAAACAAACATTCCCGGGATTCACAACATATCGTTCATCTTTAGCAAAGTAGAAAGAATTCGCTGCCGCGTCAAGTGAAATAAAAACATCTTTGCCGGCGATATATCCGCTTTGCTCGATCGCTTTCAAAATAGAATCGATTCCCTCTTCAATACTGTTGAGTCGTGGCGCAAATCCGCCCTCATCGCCCACGCCGGTTCCGTACCCGCCTGAAGCTAAAATCTTTTTGAAATTATGAAAAATTTCACTACCGGCACGGATCCTTTCTTTTATGTTTTTAATTCCAACCGGCACAATCATAAATTCCTGGATCGCTAGTCCGCTATCC
The DNA here is from genome assembly GCA_028690055.1 of Minisyncoccota bacterium. Classification (GTDB taxonomy): domain Bacteria; phylum Patescibacteriota; class Minisyncoccia; order JAHIHE01; family JAGLIN01; genus STD2-77. The sequence continues at coordinate 21,410 of JAQVBZ010000006.1, forward strand.
GCGTGCTTACCGCCATTAAGAATATTGAACATCGGCACCGGCATCTGAAATTTACCTTCGAAACCGTAAGTCTTGGCAAGATATTTATAGAGAGGCTTATCTTGCGAGATTGCCGCGGCTCGAGCGCACGCCAAGGAGACGCCCAGAATCGCGTTCGCCCCCAGATTCGACTTATTTTCAGTCCCGTCCAACTTGAGCATCAACGCATCTATTTTTTTCTGCGCCGTTATATTCTGTCCGATTAAAACCGGAGCGATTTTCTTATTCACGTTCTCACAGGCTTGCAAGACTCCGTTTCCACCATAACGTTTCTCATCACCGTCACGCATCTCCAAAGCCTCAAATTCACCCGTAGAAGCGCCAGAAGCCACAGACGCCTTCGCTTTAATCTTATTATCGAGGATTACCTCTACCTCTACTGTCGGATTGCCTCGCGAGTCGAGGATTTCCCGAGCAATTATTTTTGCTATCTTCACAGGCATATTTGTAAATTTAAGATTATATTATATTAGTTCTCTATTCCGCAACACCCCCCTAACATCAAGACTATGTCGATTACATATTTTAATAGACTATAAACTATTTCAGTGCCTCGATCCCCGGCAACTTCTTTCCCGACAAAAATTCCAGCATCGCGCCACCGCCGGTGGAAACATGTTTCATATCATCGATATAGCCGAAATTTACAAGCGCCAAAATCGTATCGCCACCGCCGATAATCGTCTCGGCCGAAGACTCCGCCATCGCTTTGGCAATTTCCCGAGTGCCGCGCGCATACTCCTCTTTCTCAAAGAGTCCGACGCTTCCATTCCAGACCACCGTACCGGATTTTCTGATGATTTCCTTATATTCCTCCAAACTTTTCTCACCTATGTCCAGTATGCGGAAATTACCGACCGCTTCCGTTACCAGATTCACATCTTTCTTATCGGGATTATCCGTCACCACATCAACGGGAATGTGGATTTTGGGATTTTTGAGATCAATCTTTTTTGCTTCATTGATATCCAGATCGTCCTTCACCGATTTGCCGATATCTATACCGTCTGCTTCAAGCAGAAAATTCGCTATCACGCCACCGATCAAAATATTGTCGAATTTATCCAAAAGAAAATTGATGACTGGTAATTTAGTTTCCGCCTTAAGCCCGCCCATGATGATTGTGGCCGGACGCACGGGACTATCAATGACTTTACTCAGAGCGCTGATTTCTTTTTCCAGCCCCAGTCCGGCGTAAGACGGTAAGAGGTGAGTAATGGACTCAACGGAAGCATGTGCACGATGTGAGGCGGAAAAGGCCTCGTTGACATAAATATCGCCGAGAGCTGCCAATTTCTTGGCAAATTCCATATCATTCGCTTCTTCTTCACTATAGAAACGCAGATTTTCCAAAAGTATAATCTCCCCTTCTTGCATATTATCGACAGCTTTTTGCGCTATATCTCCCACACAATCGGGTGTCTTGGTCACGCTTAAATTTAACATCTCAGACAAACGATCCTGCACCGGACCCAAACGCATATCCTCAACTACTTGCCCCTCCGGTCTTCCTAGATGTGACATCAAAATTATTTTAGCATCATTTTCCAAGAGATATTTGATAGTCGGCAACGCGGCTGTAATACGCCAGGCCTCGTTCTCATCCACCACGCCGTCATCTCCAAGCGGCACATTAAAATCTACCCGAACCAGAACTCTTTTACCTTTTAGGTCTCCAACTTCTTTTATACTTTTCATAGGCTATGATTATTTGTGTAAATTATTGAGAGATACCGTCTGCCATTCTGAGGTACCCTGAAGAATCCCGTCATATTTAAAATATTTATTACGTGCGCCGTATCATCCTGAACTTATTTCAGGACCCTCTTCTTATAAAAAATAAATTTATCATATCTCACAAAACCGAATATTGAGCTTTTGTAAATGCTTATAAATATTTCTTTATCAAAAAATATAAAGTTAATGCGTTATATACCGCGGACCCTGAACAAGTTTAGGGTGACACGATAAGAAGTCTCTCTCCCCGTGATACACGATTTATCCGCATAGCGTTCCATGCTTAATAAAATCTATCTTTTGAAAAGTTCTCTAGGAATTTGGCGGACGGAATAAAAAGCGGCTCCGGCAAATCATTCAAATCATACCAATCCCAGCTTTCAAATTTATCCGTCTCCATCACCTGCGCCGTTCCTGAAAATTTTCCGACAACCGCACCGATAGTAACGAAGTGTTTGTCATAAGCTATGTCATTCGTCATTGAGACAATTTCAAAATCCCAACCGTCCAAACCGGTTTCTTCTTTGAGCTCTCTGCGCGCGCATTCTTCGAGCATTTCTCCGAATTCAAGATGTCCACCCGGCAGAGAGAAAGTGCCTTCTCCGAGCTTACCTTTTCTCTTGCCCAATAGAACTTTTCCATCGGGCTCCAGAACCAAAACCCCTACTCCGACACGCACGATTTTGTCTGACATAATTTTATTAGCTATATTATATTATACTTCCCTTTATCACTTTTATCGCGATTCATAGGGGCACAATATCTTGTGCCTTTTTTGCGTGTCATCGCGAGGAGATACTCCGAGTTTATCCCCGCAGAGACAGGAACGGCAATCCCGTGACTATATTTCACCAAACACTACACAAAGATTATCCGGTTGAGTGTCGGAATTGTTGTACTATATTCGCAATGACAGCAACCTTGGTCAAAAAACCAAGGCGTCCATATTAAAAAACAGAGTCTACCCTTCCACGATTTCGAAATTAATCTTATCCCCAAGCTCGTCCTGCAAATCACCCCAAGCCAGAAGAACTTCTACGTTCGGATATTTTTCTTTCAAGATATCACGCGACTTTTTCATATCATTGAGCTGTTTAACCAGCTCATCTTCCTTGGAGGCAAAAGTATTTTCCTTGGCGTAAGCCCCACAATCACTGTGATGAAAAATAACCACTCTGCTGGCGTGGTGAAGGTCGGTTGAGACACTCACCTGTTGCAGAAAGAAATCCTTGATTTCCCCGCTGCCATCCGCCAGGCTTTTGCTGGCACCGGCAAGCGAGATGACGTCGAATCCACCCTCGAATAGTTTGCTTTCTTCGATCCAACACATAAGTTCATCGCGCAAGCGAAAATCCATACAACGGATCAAAAGATTTTTACAATTGTGTGACATATTTTTGACTTATCAATTTATAAGGAGTTGTCCTTGAGAATCTATTCTATCGAATCCGCCACCATTTTAGCCATATCAATCAGACGGCTGGAATATCCGAATTCATTGTCGTACCAAGAACAAACTTTCACCAAGTTGCCGTTTACCCGAGTGAGCGGCAAGTCAACAATCGAAGAAAGCGGGTTGGCTTTGAAATCTACAGAGACCAATTCTTCCTGAGTCGCCCCCAAAACACCTTTCATCTCGCCGTCAGCAGCTTCGGCAAAAAAGCTATTGATTTCTTCCACTGAAGTTTCTCTCTTCATAACCGCTACGAAATCAACGATAGAGACCACTGAGGTCGGCACGCGCATCGCGATACCGTCGATATTGCCCTTGAGTTCAGGAATGGCTTTGGCAACCGCCTTGGCCGCTCCGGTCGTAGTCGGGATTATAGAAACCGCCGCCGCACGCGCTCTGCGAAAATCGTCATGCGGAAGATCCAGAATCCTCTGGTCATTGGTATAGCTATGTACCGTGGTCATAAAACTTTTCTCGATGCCGATTTTATCGTTCAAAATTTTCGCAACCGGCGCCAGACAGTTGGTAGTGCAAGAACCGTTGGAAACGATATCATGCTCTGCCGGGTTATAATCGCCTTCATTTACTCCCATAATCAAAATCGGCACGCCCTCGCCCTTGGCCGCCGCGCTGATAACGACTTTTTTGGCACCTGCCGCCAAATGCTTGCCCGCGGAATCTTTGTCCACAAAAAATCCGGTGCATTCCAGCACCACGTCCACACCCAGATCTTCCCAAGGAAGATTGGCGGGGTCTTTCTGAGCAAAAACACGGATTGCCTTGCCGTCCACGATAATATTTTCTTCATCAAAACTGATTTCCTTGGCATAGACCCCATAATTGGAATCATATTTCAAAAGATGCGCCAATGTCTTGGTGTCGGTGAGATCATTGACCGCCACTACCTCGAACTCGGGGTTATCGAAAGCGATACGGAAAGAAATTCTACCGATACGCCCGAAACCATTGATTGCGATTTTTTTTGCCATACAAGATAATTTATGATTAAAAGTTATATCCGCCTTTATTCTAGACTTAATTATACTATATTTTATTTAAAAATACCAATACGAGGTCTGATTTCAAACATTTTGTAACGTGTAATTCTGAGATATCCCGAAGAATCTCGATTCATCCCGCATAGCAGCGAGACCCTTCGTTTCACTTCGCTGCAGAATTCAGATATCGGGCAGTTCGTCATAAAAAAGTAATATCCGACGCGCACAAAACAAAAAACCGATTGCGGACATAATCACGCAATCGATTTTCTTTTACTCTCTCCCGCCATCAACTAGTAAAAACGGATACTTTCAAACATATCCTGATCATAAACTTCACCTCCATCAGAAAAAAGCATGCCTCCTTTGGGAAGATAAGCGTAAACCAATTTATTTTTGGAAGGATTATACAGGATATCAGTAACCTGGTCTGTGGCGCAGGCCAACTCCCTTCCCAGGTAATCTTTATCTCCTGTCTTTTTGATTGTCAGCCGATAGGTATTTTCCTGACCTGACCATTCCTCCTTACTTACTATAGCGCACCCCGCGCCATAAACGTTCCTTATGAATTCATTAAGCATATCCGTATCGACAATCTTTGTTATGTGTAGAGAAATCCCCTCGGCGGGATTGCCCACAATCGGTATCGATGAGATGTTAAATCTATCTCCTACTATTTCTTTCTTAATCAGAGGAAGGGTATAAAACTTCTTCCTGCAATCGAACACTCCGTCGTTGTCGTTGTCGGAGAGATTAGGATCGCCGGTATTGATGGGGTCATCCTCTTCGAAAGTAATTCTGTCCGGATCCTCGACTGTCGTTGTCGTAGGAGTATAATTGTCAAAATAATATTCCGGTACGATAAATATGCCTCCCGTGCCATAATCATCGTACACTAAAATCTTGGCCTCAAATTTCGTTTGCTTGCAATTGTCTACACCCAGAACCCTCTGCGGCACATTCAAAGAAAAGCCCAATCTACCGTTCTGATAAATCCTCCAATCCGCCGGGTCTTCGATATTTTCCAGATTACCGTTAAGCACTTCCGTCGACGGGACAAAGGTGTTGTCGGCCGGATCTATATCTTCCCAATCGGTAGGAGGGGGTGTTTTACTGCTGGAATGATTACCTTGAGACACCTTCCACTGCCACGCCAGATAAATCGCCCCACCGAAAAACACGAGAGCAATAATAATCATCAATAACCTTTTTATTTTACCCATATTTTGTTTTACAGATTAAAATATGACGTATACTTTTTATATATGTTTTATTATACTATAAAACTGCAAAAAAATAAAATAACGATTACAAAAAAACGACTTGCAACGCGTCATCCTGAGGTACTCCGAAGGATCCCGTTTATATCCCGCACGAAGTGTCATTCTGAGATATTTGGGAAAAATATCAGACTCAAGAACAGAGCAATAAAATAAAAAAATTTTGTCATTCCGGAATGAGGTACTCCAACTGAGGAATCTGAGAAAAATACCATGCAATCCCAGAGTTTTGTCCATAAAGATAATATCAGGCGATTTTTACTCAAACCCCAGATTTCTCATTCGCAAAAGGGCACAAGATATTTTGCCCCTACAATACAAAATGACAAGATACGCGCTGTGTCATCCTGAGGTATACCGAAGGATCCCGTTATGTCCTGCGAAATAACGAAATCCTTCATTCCCCTCCGCTGCGCAATAACAAACGCAGATTATATAACGAGTAAGATTTCTCACCTATCGATCTTTCTCAAATACTTTCCGACCGCAAGCATCGTCAATCCCCAAAAAACCAACCCCAAATACATACCTAACTGAAAAGGTCCACTACCAAAACTACTGAAAGGTGCCGGACCGTTAATAATCCAGAGATACCCTTCGTAATCGCCATGAATCCACCAGCTTAAGAAAAACGGACTCAATATAAACCAGGACCCGCGACTAGAAGAACTGAAATTAGACGGCCGTGATTCTCTTTTTTATTCATAAAAAGCCATCAATTTAGTTAGTCATTATGGCTTTCACACATTTTTCATGTTTTTGAGACCACTCATAAAATAACTCAACTGCCTTCTTGGAAAAAATAAATAACGACTGGATATCACCATTCATTTCTTCGCCCTTCTTAAAAAAATATGACTTACCGTACACCACGCACACTAAATCTTTGTCCGGGATGGCATTGGAATGCACCAACGCATTTCGAATATCTAGAAGAAATTTCCATTCTTCATTATTTTCAACGGTAATTAACTTTAGTTCTTCTGAAGCTGAAGCAGACATAATATCTTTCAGATATTTTCTCTTTTCTCTTTCTTTAGGTTTCTCATTGTCTAAAAAAGTTTTAACAGGAAAACCCTCTTTCAAACTTATATCCTTAGCAGTAGACTCCAAGATGCTAATTATGGCAACAAATGTGAATCTGGACTGGTCAATTATTATACAACCTATTTGCCGGACAGGATCAACTGCGACAGAATCTCCCTGAATGTTAAACTTTAGAGATTCCGATTGATCCTTTAATAATCGAAACAATACATCAGTAGAGTCAAAAATAGGACTCACGTGATATAGTGCTCCACTATTGTCGGTTGCTTTCCTTTTAACACAAAAAGCTCCTATTCCTTCCATGAGGATCAAGCTGTCTTCGAGATGTTTTGTGAGCATGTTTACAAATTATTTTACTGTTTCGCTGGACATAATATCTTCTGTCCGAACACAAAACTATATTTCATCGATTCCACAAGCCTTCTCCCACGCGGCAACACCTTCTTTTTGTCATCCAGTAGGGATCCCTTGAATGGTATCATGATAGCAATGATTTGCTATTTAAGACTAATAAAATTTAGGGGATTCCTCCGCTTACGCTGCGGAATGACAAAAAGAATGGCTTTATTGCGGGAGATAGAGATTGTCCGAATTAACGATGTTGTTATTTCACAAACTCCTTCACAATCCCCACAAATTCTCTCGCTTCCAAAGATGCTCCGCCGATCAGGAGGCCTCGTAAGCCAGTCTTATCCACTAGGTCGAAACAGTTCTGACTCGTCACGCTGCCGCCGTAGAGGATAGGCGTACTATCTACGATTTCGCGACTGTATAATTTACTGATGATTTTCTTGATCAGGAGGCCGACTCCCATAATGTCATCCGTCGAGGGGGTCGTACCGGAACCGATAGCCCAGATGGGTTCATAAGCGATCAGTAATTTTCCGTATATGTCTTTCTCTGTGATGTCCTGTAGCGCTTGCTCGAGCTGGCGGATAATGACTTCGCCCGCTTCTCCCCTTTTTCTTTCTTCCAAGGTCTCCCCCACGCACAGTATCGGCCGCATCCCGCCATCAAGGCACGCTTTTATCTTGAGGTTCACCATCTCATCCGTCTCACCGAGATATTTTCTTCTCTCCGAATGACCGATGATAACATATTTGACACCAACCTTGCGGAGCATCTCACTCGAGATTTCCCCGGTATAAGCCCCGCGGCTTTCCCAGAAAAGATTCTGCGCGCCCAGCTTTATCTCACCCTTAGCGTCAAAATCAGAAAGAAAAAGATAGGGCATACAGATGACCGCCTCTATCTTGTCGCTGCGCATACGATAAGCGTCGTTTTCCATCTCGTCAAAAATCGTTTCCGCATCATCCAAAGACGGAGGGTTCATTTTCCAGTTGCCCACGATATAGATCTTTTCTTTTTCCTGAGTCATTTTATTGATTTTAATGCTTACACTACTGAACATATTTAAAAGGTATTTTTCTTTCCCTCTCTCCTACCGGGAGAGGGTCGAGGTGAGGGGGGATGATCACTTTACCCTATATTACGTTTTTCACACACCCCACAAAACGACATGGCTGAAGCTCTGTCGGCGCCACCCCTCTCTAGAGGGAAATTAAGGTCGCACAAATTTACAGATTCCTTCTAAGTTTCTCCGCCGTGGCGACTCTCTCCACCGCAATCGCATAAGCCGCCAGTCGCAAAGAGCAATTTTCCGTACAGCATTTTTTGCCCCACACCTCGTCGAATGCGTCTTCGATGATCGTTCTCAAGCGAGAAATATTTTCATTCTCACTCCAATAGAAATTTTGCAGATTCTGCACCCATTCGAAATAGCTCACGATCACCCCGCCGGCATTGGCAAGAATATCCGGCACCACCGTCACGCCTTTTTTCTCAAGAAGAATATCAGCCTCGGGTGTTAACGGACCGTTGGCCATTTCCACGATGAGTTTTGCTTTGATCTTATCCGCGTTCTTATCTGTAATGACATTTTCCAGTGCGGAAGGCATAAGGACATCCACGTCCAGCTCCAAAAGTTCTTCATTGGTGATAGTACGTGTTCCCGGATAGCCCACCACGCTGCCGGTGGCTTCTTTATGTTTCAAAACTTCTTTGGCATTCAAGGTCTTTTCTTTACCGTCTTCCAGAACGATACCTCCTTTGGAATCGGAGACTGCCACCACGTTATATCCGAGAGCGAACAAAATGTCCGCGGCAAAATACCCCACGTTTCCAAAACCTTGGATTGCAATTTTGATTTTCTTGGCATCAAGCTCCAACTTTTCTACGATTTTTTCGAAGACATAAACTCCGCCCTGTGAAGTGGAAAATTTCCGCCCCCTGGTTCCTCCGACCTCGATCGGCTTACCTGTCACCACACCCGGCACGTTGTAGCCTTGCATGCGGCTGAATTCGTCCATCATCCACGCCATAATCTGCGGATCAGTATTGACATCCGGAGCGGGAATGTCTTTTTCCGGACCGATAAAATCCCGAAGCGCTTGGACATATCCGCGCGACAATCGCTCCAATTCCCCTTTTGATAGTTTCCTGACATCCACAATCACACCGCCCTTACCGCCGCCGTAAGGAAGCCCGACTACCGAACATTTCCAAGTCATCCACGCCGAAAGCGCTTTCACTTCAGAAAGATTTACATCGGGATGAAAACGAATTCCGCCCTTGAAAGGACCGAGAGCGTCGTTGTATTGCGAGCGATAACCCTTGAAGACCTCGATTTTGCCCGAATCCATCTTGACCGGAATATTGACTATCATAATCTTTTTCGGATGTTTCAGAATCTCCAAAGTGGATTCATCGACATCTATAATTTTGGAAACATTTTCCAATTGTCGAAGCGCATTCTTAAAGGCATCGCTTTTCATATTTTTATTATTCTTATTTGATTTTTAGAAAGTTATAAACACTGCTTGTGCCGATCATCCCTTCCGAGCTAGCTGAAAGAACTTGCCGGATACCATTAGAGCCGCTGCTCACATCTCCCGCAGCATAAAGGCCCGCAACATCCGTAGCGCCTGCGGCATCCACCACAATGTGCCCCAGAGCGTCGATATCCACCCCCAAATCCTTCAGAAGCACTCCATTCGGAATCATGCCGATTTCCACAAAGAGTCCGTCGAGCGGAAGTTCTTTACTGCCTTCATATTCTTTATCCAGGAGAATCTTTTCAACTCTCTTGTCGCCTTTGACCTCCTCAATATTAAATCCCGCGATTATGGTTATCTTCGAATTAGCCTTCGCTCTTTCCAACATCACCGGTTCCGCCCTGAAATTATCATTGCGATGAATAAGATACACTTTATCAGCATGCTCGGAAAGCATCAATGCCGCCATTACCGCCGAATTGCCGCCGCCGGCTACCGCCACTGTTTTATTCTTGAAAAAAGCGGCATCGCAAATGGCACAATAGCTCACACCGCGACCCAAAAATTCTTCCTCGCCCGGAATACCCAGCCTCCGTTCCTTGGTACCGGAACAAATGATTACGGCACGGGACTCCAGTGTCTTATCTTGCGAGGTTTTTATCTTGAAAATATCCCCTTCTTTTTCGATAGCCACCATATTCTCCGCAAGGATCTCCCCACCCAAACCTTTGGCTTGCTCGGAAAATTTATTAAGCAAATCAAAACCGCCGATAGATTTTTCCCCCGGCCAATTCTCAATCAAGTGTGCCTTACCCAAGGCACTGCCACACATATCTCCCAAAACCAGATGATTTATCTTGTATCGTGAAGCGTAGATGGAGGCGGTAAGACCGGCCGGCCCCGCACCCACTATTATTAAATCGTACATAATTTTCTTATTTACTTTTTATAGCAAAAGGAGGAACATCTTCGGACAAGCAAGGGTCACAAAAGATGATTCCTCCAAAAAACACTTTTAGCTTGTCATAGCTGAAGACAGATATTTTATCGTGTCATCTCCCGATCAGGTCGAGGGCAGGCTCTGATAAGGTACCTAAAAACCCAGACTGTCCCACGTAGTAACATGATCCCTCTCTTGGCGTATGATTGATTGAAAGGTTTCTCTTTATTCGTCTGATACTTTAATCGCCCCTACAGGACAACTATTTGCCGCCACGTCTACATCACAACCGGCTCCGCTTTCGTCAAGCACGACAGACTTCCCGTCATTACCCAAAGCAAAAACCTTTGGGCACAAGTTAGCACAAGCGCCGCATCCGATACAAAGTTCTTGGTCCACTGTTACTTTTTTTGCCATAAAATTATTTTATCTATTAATTAAACACAACAGGCTCGCCACCCGCACCAATATCCGCCTACTCCGCAATCAGGCTCTTGATTTTCTCCGCCAGTATCTCTCTGGGCTGCAACCCTACCATTTCATCGACAATCTTCCCTTGCTTGAAAAACTTTAGCGCGGGAATACTCAGAATCTCATATTCAGCGGAAATATTCGGATTATCGTCAACGTTAACTTTACGCACTGAGATCTTTCCTTCAAATTCCTTTGCCATATCTTCCAATATGGGACCCATCATCTTGCACGGCCCGCACCAAGGAGCCCAAAAATCCACCAGTACCACGCCTTCATTTTGTAAGACCTCCCGATCGAAGCTCTCTTCGTTTATGTCCATTGCCATATTTTTTATCCTTCCTTAGATTTCAGCTTTCAATGATTCACTCGCGCCATTCTCTCTGTATCATTAAGACGCAAATACTTTGTAAAACTGAAACCCATATTAAAATTGATTAAACTATGATATAATTCATATAAACTAATAATATAATATTTGAGAAAAAGATGCAAACGAAAAAAAAAGTCGTGATAGTGGGTGCGGGACCGGCAGGACTTGGTGCGGCTTCAGAACTTGCGCGAAATGAAAGTTTTGAGGTCATAGTTCTGGAAAGAAATTCCGAACCGAGCTACAAAGTCTGCGGTGGCGGCATCCATCCCGATTTTATCAAAGATTTCGTTTCACAGGATGTACTGGACCGAGAATTTGAAAAAATCTTGATCAAAACCCCACGCAGCACCTATACCATGAAATATGACAAAAACATTTTTATGGGAACTTTGAATCGCAAGAAGCTTAATGAGGAATTGACGAAAAAGGCGGAAAAGGCGGGAGCTCAAGTTCTTTTCGGTAAAGCCGTGAAAGAGATCCAAAAGGATAAGGTTCTGACCACGAACGGCGAAGAATTTTCCTTCGACTATCTCATCGGCGCGGATGGAGCCACTTCCGTAGTACGCAAAAGTCTGAATATTCCCACCGAAAACTTTATAATCACTTACCAGTATATAATTCCGGGTGATTATGAAAACGTCGAAATCCATGTCGACTTCAAAAAATTCGGCATCACTTACAGCTGGATATTCCCGCAAAAAGGCGTTATCTCCGTCGGTACCGGCTACAGCTCGGCAGAAGAAAAGTCGCCGGGAGATGTAAAAAAACTACGCGAGAATTTCGATGCCTGGTGCAAAGAACGTTTCTCTCTGGAGGGTGCTCGTTTTGAAGGCTTCACTATCAATTATGATTATCGCGGATTCGAGTTCGGCAATGTGTACCTCTGCGGAGACGCAGGCGGTTTCGCTTCCGGTTTTACCGGTGAAGGGATGAAACCGGCCATCCTTACTGGCATCGATGTAGCACGCAAGATTCAGGACCCGAATTATAAATGTATAAATGTAGAAGCTTACCTGGCTATAAAGAAAAGGGAAGAAGGTATCTTAAAATTGCTTATCAGCCGCCCTTGGGGAAGACTCTTTACCCCCATCGCCGCTCATCTCGCTAATTCAAACTGGATTAAAAAGATGCTATTCAAGTTCATCGATATGTCTTCAAAAATGAAAAATACCGGCCCATAAAGCCGGTTTTTTAATACCATAACAGAAAAGATTTGGGGAAGGTGTCGTCGCGAGGAACTACTTGCAGCTTTATCCCCCAAACAGCTCCGTACTCAGATATCTTTCTCCCGAATCAGCCAAGAGAGTTACAATCCTCTTGCCTTTACCCAGTTCCTTGGCCTTGCAGACTGCCACATACATCGCCGCGCCAGCGCTCATTCCCGCGAGAATTCCCTCTTCACGCGCCAACCTTCGAGAGAATTCGTAAGTGAGAGGAATCTCATCGGAGGAAAGTTCAATCATTTCGTCAAAATATTTTTCGTCGAACAATTTAGAGCCGTTAGCTTCGCGCGGATTTCTAAGCCCTTGGATGGAAGCGCCGAGCCGTGGAGTCACACCGATAATCTTGATTTCGGGATTATACGCTTTGAGCTTGCGTGAAATGCCGATTCCAGTCCCCGCCGTTCCCACCGCGATAACCACCATATCAATTCTACCTTCCGTGTCCTGCCAGATTTCTTCGGCTGTAGTTTCGAAATGCGCCGCAATATTGGCAGGATTTTCATGCTGATCCACGGCAATATATTTTTCAGGATTTTTTGCAATCATTTCTTTCTTGAGCGCGATTGATCCCCCAGTACCCTGATCGGCAGGCGACAAGATAAGTTCCGCACCATAAGCTTTGATAATTTTTCTCCGTTCCTCGCTCACCCCCGCCGGCATCACGATTGTGATTTTATATCCTTTCATTGCCCCAATCATAGAGAGGGCGATTCCGGTACTGCCTGAAGTGGCCTCAATGATGGTCCTGTCTTTGATGTCGGGATATTTTTTTTCCGCGTCCATAATAAGGTAAAGCCCCAGCCGATCCTTCACAGACCCGCCGACATTCAGCTTCTCCAGTTTGACCAAGATTTCCGCATCCTCGGACTCTGTTATTTTGTTGATTCGAACCAGCGGCGTATGACCGATCAGATCCAAAATGCTGTTATAAATCATAATAAATAATTGAAAGAAATTAGAATTAGTACAAAAAATCGCCCTTGAACAGGTCGACTTTGATATACAGGCAAAAGCAAAGCAACCTATCTTAAAACGGTAACCCTAAGGCAACAGACGGATTGACTTTGTGTAGATTTCATTATTATTTGTAATCATTGGAATAAATGGTAGCATTTCTGACCAATTTGTCAATAAAATAGGACGATACGAACACGAATCTCACAAACTCCATTTTAAATGCCCATCCATATTTCTGCCATACCGCCCCCCATTTTGTCTAAATAAACACCTCTTATATATATCACACTATTTTTGAATACAGTGAAGAGATAAACTATCGCCACGCAGAAGCTTCTTGCGATTGTAACGGAGGTGACCTTACTATAATCTACCATAAATGACATTATAAGTAGATATCATTGCGAAGGTGGCAATAGTTGAGTAGCGAAAAAAGCAAATAAAAAAAAGACGCGATGGGCCGACGTCTTCACGAAACTCGCAAAATCCAGAAAAAAGATATAAGTTTTTACAAGATTGCTTTTTGGTAATTATCTTATATATCTCAGATTTTTTACATCATACAAAAGCTGCTATGGCAGTTATTGCCCCCAAAACACAAGCAAGCATATTAGGGACCAGCAAAAAATAATCCTTCTTTCCATATGTATACAGACTCCAAACGGAGCCGTTTAAAGCTGTCGCAAGCGGCTGAATATATATTACTACGCCCTTGAAAGTTTGAAATCAAAATCTCAATTAAGGAAAAGAACATAATTATTGCGAGAACGGAGGCAATGCTGCCAATTTTCTTTTCGTTTTTCTACAAAAAAATCTGCAAGCGATAAGCGCGACGGCATGTCAAGATTCTTGAGTTTCGCGATCTAACTGTCAAACCTGATTACCTCTCCGGGCTTGATTTCTCTCGTTTCTTTCTTGACACCACCTGCTGGAATACTCTCTGTATTGCCGGCTGATTTTTCCACTTTGGGCACGAAAACAGGCTTCGCGGCTTGCGATTTTACAACTGGAGACTTCGGTAAAATAACTTCTTGCTTTTTACCCATCCTAGGCAAAACTTCCGCTGCCTTTTTTGCTTCCTGTGTTTTCGGCTTAGTCGGTGCGGCAACAACAGTCCTCACTTCTTCCTTCCTTGTCTCCTTCGGCGCGATATCGGACGGCTCACGATAGACGATTTGTTTTTTCTGCCCCTCTGCCGCAAGTCTTTTCCTCTCGTAGAATTCAATCATCTTTTGCGGATCATAAGTGATTTTTTTCGGTTCGACTTTAGGCACAACCGTTTCCCTGACCTCTTTTTTTATAGTAGTCGCAGTCTGCACTTTCTTTTCCACAATTACCTCCCTATCTACCACCTGAGGGGCCTCTCTTACCGGTAACGCCTCCGACTTGGGCGAGGAAGAAAGAGTGGGGGTCGGAATAGATGGAGTTGGTGGAATTGAAGCGGGTGCAACGGGTACTGGAGCGACCGGCACCGGTGCGACCACCGGCGATTGCACCGGCGACACCGATGCCGTTTCCGCTTTTATGGCAGGAGCCGCCATTTCAACCGGTGCGACAACCGGACGATCTGCTTGAGGTTGAGACGGTTTTATTCCGTCCGCGGTTTGTTGACGAACCTTCAACAGACAATCCTTACAATAAGTCGCACGCGCTGGATCCGGCTGAAAAGGAACTTTTATGCCAGTGCCACAAGTAGAGCAAACAGCATCCCACATCTCACGATTATCCACCCTTTCTTTTTTCTCCCCCTGAGAATTATGGTTAACTTTGATATTCTCCGGCAGAGAAGGATCAGTCCGCAGTTCACCACTCTCTTCATCTTTGACATAACCCGACCAGCGAGCAACCTTGTCTTCCACTTCTTCTCTTTTCTTGGTATAGCGCTCGCGCGAGACTCTGACAATCTTCTCCGGATCGCTCTTAACGGTAACTTGGATCGGCGGCAGCGAAGTGGCGCTGAAAGCATCACCCGACACCCCGTCAATCATCAATTTCAAGTACATATCATATTTCGCCAAATTAACCAAATCGTTCATCATAAAAATCGGCTCGAATTCCTTTTCCAGAAATTCCGCATCGGTAGCACCCACTCGGAAGCTGATAATAGTACCGACATTACCAAAAATAGCATCGCTCACTGTCTCTTCCAGCTGACCGATATATTGGTGCGCCACAATCAAATCCAGACGATATTTTCTCGCCTCAGACAAAATTCCCGCAAAGGAATCCGTGGCAAAATTTTGGAACTCATCAACATAGAGATAAAAGTCTTTACGTTCTTCCTCCGGCGTGTCTACGCGCCCCATAGCCGCCAACTGGATTTTTGTAATAAGCATCGCACCCAGCAAAGCACTGTAATCTTCTCCGATTCTTCCCTTGGAAAGATTAACGATGAGAATCTTTTTATTGTCCATGATATCCCGCATATCGATGGAAGAGTGCGGCTGCGAAACAATGTTACGCACCAAAGAGCTCGACAAAAACTGCCCGACCTTGTTCTGAATCGGAGAAATCGCCTCAACCGTAAACTGTTTGGAATATTTCGTAAATTCATCCGTCCAAAAAGTCTTCACTACAGGGTCGGAAATCTTGCTCACCACTTTCTTACGATAATCCTCATCGATGAGCAAACGCGGCACACCCAAAAGCGTGCTGTCCGGATATTCCAAAAGCGCCAAAATCGTATTTCTAAGGAGATACTCCAACCTAGGACCCCAAGAATCCGCCCAAATTTTCTTGAAGACTCCGATAAGTCCGGAAGCGATCAGGTGGCGATACTTGGGATCAACGTGCTCCATCACGTTAAAAGCGATCGGATAATCTATGTCCGCCGGATTAAAATATATGACATCGTTTACTCGGTTGGCGGGAATGAAATTCAAAATCTCCTCCGCCAGATCCCCGTGCGGATCGACCACAGCCAAACCTTGACCGCTAATGATGTCGGAGATGATCATATTTTCCAAGAGAGTTGTCTTACCCATACCGGTCTTTCCAATCACGTACATATGCCGACGGCGATCCTCACGCTTGATACCGAAGGTATGCTCCTTTCCGCGAAAATTGGTCTTACCAAAATAGGTGATATCGTTATTTTCCATAATTTTGTTTATTTAAATATTCCCCCTCCTTTTATTTTACCCTTATTTTCATCAATCGGAAATATTACCGACCCATCCGCTTCTTTATCATGGCTTATTTTATTACCTTTGATATTTTACAGCCCCCCACCTAAAGAGAGAAATAAACACGAAACCGTATCAGATTTCGCCAATAAGCCGTAAGCCAACTAAATGGGCAAAGTGGAAGGAGGTTTGCCTTTTTTAGCTTCCACTTTCGGCACCACCGAACCTCTGACTTCCTTGGTTGGGAAATGAAAAAGGGTCGCCAGTTCATCGGAAGTCAGTATGAAACTCTGAACATCCAAAATCCGAGCTTTATATCTTCTGAGCACGGATTTTTTCTTTATCGCTTTTCTATAATCCGGAAAGAAATAGTAAGCGCTGGTTTTGGTCCGCCCGTCCGGCCTAAAACTGTTTATCATATCGTTGCCGAATTGCGTGAAGTATGAGAAGAAAATAGAATTAGCTCTTCCCTTATTGAAAACTTTGCGCTGTGCGGCATAAACGTAACGGATATCGGTTTCAAATCCCGGCCTCATCAATTTCTCATCAATAGCATCAATGACCGCCTTTTCCCCGGAAGACAGACGCATCATCATACCGAGAGGATCGCTCTTCTTCTCTTCCGCCGCTGAAGTACTGGCGCTGAACATACCGGAAAGAACTTTACCTATTTCACTGAGCATATCTTTCAAAAATCCCGGTGCAGGTTCTTTTACTTCCCTTCCCGCCAATTTTAGGACTATATTCTTGCCTGCTTCTTTCCACTTATCACTAGTCGGACGCACCAAAATCTGAATCCAGATCTGTTCGTCTGGTCCGATCTTATTGACACCTTCCACAATATTTCCCAACGGATCGATGTACTCTCCCGAACCCTGATCCTCAAACTCTTTCCAAGTCCGGATAGGATATGCGCTATCTCTGGCCAGTTTCATATCCGTCCCCCATATGTCATATTCGTCGTTAGGAACATCATCCGGCACACTGGTAACGTATTCACTCACCTCATTTATTTCCGCATCCGGGTATTGGGCATATATCTGCGACTCTACTATATCCCTATGCATATCTATCGTTCGGATATAAAAATGCACGTCACCCTCGAAGCTGACGATTTCAAAACTGAACCAAGAATCAACGACACCACTCAGATAGATATCGTAAAGGGTATCGATGGCCACGTCATACACACTCGCCAAGCCGGAAAAAAATTCCTCCATCGCTTTCGGACGGATTTCTATGCCGGCGGGAACTTTGACCTCCAGAATATTCCACTTCAGATTCCTGATATATTTTTCCTGCACATAAATTACCCAAAATCCCTGGAATATCGGCCACAAAAAATAAAACGTAAAAAACCACCAGTACTCGATGTAAACACTGATTGCCCCCTTGATGGATTCATCAAGAATAACAGAAAAACTTACCATATTTGTTTTATGCCTAAATTATTTCAGGCGATAGACTTTGTTCGGGAGTTTCTCAAAATTTTTCTTGTTCTGCAGATTGAGGACGACAGTATTTCTCTTGACTTGTCTTCGTCCCATAACCTCTTTGATAATTTCCTCCTGATCCATTGTCCCACCTTTTTCTTTCATTATTTCCATTATAACATCAAGTACCACTCCAGGTCTATAACCCCATTCCTTCAGAGCGTAAATTCCGCGTCCGATCAGCACAAAACGGACATCCTTGATAAGCTCATTGTGGACAGTTTGATTGTTGGTCGGTTTCTTGCTCGTCCAAAAACCGTTGATTTTGCCGGTAATTTCCGTAAAGTGCAGTGGCTTATCTTCTCGCTTGAGCGCGAGATAAGCCTTGTCTTTGACACTCTTAGGGTTGATATGCGGCCATTTGTGATGTCCCCACTGCCCGAGAATATTTTCCAACACGAGCTTGTTCACGTCCAGATAGGAACGGATCGACTCGTGCGAAAATTCATTCATACCTTCTTTCTTCACGCTCTTGCGCGCCAGCTCCACCAATTCATTGAAGCTTAGGCTCTTTTTGGTTGTCCGAAAATAATCTTCCAAAATCTCCAAGGTCTTTTCAAAAATCTCCACACCACTCGTTTCATAAAAATAAAATTTCTTATGACTCAGGCCCTCCTTGGATTTCTGGATAGACGGATCCAGGTCCAAAAGTAAAACAACAATCTGCTTGTTCAGATTTTTATCTCCTCCATCAAAAAGACATTTGACCAACCGATCTTCTCCGACCAATCCGCCACTTTCCTCGATGACATTCTTTACATAATCGAACACCCTCTCCAAATCATACTTCACGACATTCGCCTTGAGTTTGGCGATAGATTCCGTTTCAATCTGCCTGACCCGCTCGCGGGTAATATCATACTCCTTGCCGATCCGATCCAGCGTCTGTACACCTTTGCTATCAAGATTGTATCTCTTGATAATAACATTGCGTTGTCTGTCGCTCAATACTTTGAGCATATCAAAAACCAACTTGTTAAGGTCGATTTTTAAATCGCCTTTTCCTTCTAATCGCTTGTTCATATGTTTTATAATTTATCCTTTAATATCAAAAATAGTACTGCCATAATATATCACGATTAAAAAGAGGTGTCAAGCTTTTGCAATTTAAGAAACGCATTATACCATTTTTGCAAAATATTATTTTAATCAAAAATACCATTCCGTCTTGTTCGAAATGCGTACTAGCCCGAAGGATTCGGAGAGTAAATAAGATATTACATCTACATGGAGTAGCGGGATTTATCCCGCGCGGCTATCACAAGCCGATAAATGCGCTATATACATTCCTTTTTTCCTGCGTGGAACAACTGCGCAGACTGAAGTCTGCTACTCCATTTTATATATCAACCAGTGAGGAGAAGAAATAAAGAATATTTAAATCTTATGTGGACCGGGTCTGGAGACCACGCTCCGGCAAACGCAAAAAAACAGCGAACCCGAAGATCTGCTGTTTTTATGCGGGAGCAGATTTGAATCTACTCCATCTCTGCGCGGGAACAGGCTTAAACCTGTTCTTTCTCTTAAACGCCTACAAACTTTCGATTGAAGACTTTTCCAAAACCGCAAAGGTTTGTGGGTTTGGAAAAAGATTTAGGGAGGGCAGTTATTATACCCCAAACCTCCCCAATTGCGTTTTTTTAATTGCTACATTTTTGAAAGCTTTCATCGGAATACTATATACTTTTGGGTCCTCGCAAGTTAGTATCAAGCTCCGAAGCTCCTTATTGTTGTATGCAAGAGATAAATAATATCCGTTTGCACACACTATGATTACAGTTCCTATGGGAATGGGAAGTTCGTTGACCCATTGAACATTTTTCTCTTCTATCTCCACTCCTTCTTCCAAAAAAACCCTTTACATCTTCTACAGTAAAAAAATTCATAATTCTCCTCCTTTTAGGTGTTTTTTTGTTTCTATTATTTTATTCTTTTTGACTTAAGAGCTTAACCGTAATATTTTACAATTAAATCCTTAATCAAAGATTTTTTTAAAAAGCTCTCCTTACTAAACCAGGGAGGATAACGAAGGCGATTTTGTTTTTTCTTTCGGCGATGGGAAACTATAATATAATTTATGTCCCGAACGATTAAACTCTCTCCTTCGTAATTCTCGCTGGTTTATATATAAGGTGGAGTAGCAGACTTCAGTCTGCGCGGTTGTCCCACGCGAGAAAGAAGAAATATATACCTCGCATTTTTCGGCTTGTGATAGCCGCGCGGGATAAATCCCGCTACTCCATGTAAACGGAATTTCCTATGTAACTCCAGATTCCTTAGTGATAAATAACGAATGTGGCACTATTTTTCATTCATAACTTGCCATCATAGCACAGCATTACATATTTGTCAAGTATTTTCTTTACAACCCTTGACTTCTTCCTAAAAATCATCTAGAATGCCTCTGTTATTAAGTAAGAAAGTAAATCAGAAGAAATGGAAATTTCTATCGCAGCAGAGACAGTTACTCATATTCTAGGAATACCGATTACAAATTCCCTGCTAGCCTCATTACTCACTACAGTGGTTCTGGTAACCATAAGCTATTTTGCTACCAAAAATCTGAAAGAAGTCCCGCGCGGGATACAGAGTTTCATAGAATATGCTGTTGAGAGCCTATATAATATGATTCAGGACGTGACGGACGACAAGGAAAAGACTTATAAGTTCTTCCCTTTCGTTGCCACGATTTTTTTGTTTATAATCACCTCCAACTGGATGGGACTTCTTCCCGGATACGGCACGCTGGGAATTTACGAAGAAACAGCAGAGGGCGAGCAGATTCTGGTGTCATTCTTCAGGTCTGCCAACAGTGACCTCAATTCCACGATCGCTTTGGCCGTCGTCGGCGTATTATCTATACAGTTGATGGGAATCGCAGTTTTGGGTTTTGCGAAATATAGCAAGAAATTCCTCAACTTCAGCTCTCCTATCGCTTTTTTCATCGGTCTACTGGAAATCATCAGTGAGATCGCCAAGATGATTTCGTTTTCATTCAGACTTTTCGGGAATATATTCGCGGGAGAAGTCCTACTAACCGTCATAATGACCCTCGCGCCATTTGTGGCGCCACTGCCTTTCTTTGGATTGGAGCTCTTCGTGGGATTCATTCAGGCGTTAGTGTTCGCGATGCTTCTACTTGTCTTTATGAATATAGCGACTATGGAACACGAGGAATAATAAATTTGAATACTGATAAGTTTATATATATTTAGTTAATTAATTCACTAAAAGAAGAATATGGAACTAACGACAGAAAACCTTCAGATCATTTTCGCGTCAGCGACAATCGTTCTCGGAGCTATCACACCTTCATTGGCTATCGGAAAGATTGCGAGTACAGGATTGGAAGCAATCGGACGAAACCCGGAAGCAGCTGCGGATGTGAAATCGACCATGATCTTGGGTGTGGCTTTTGCGGAAGCAATCGCTATCTACTCTTTGGTAGTAGCCCTTATCATCAAGTTTGTATAATAAATCGGGGCTTGCCCCCCTTTTATGTTAGAACATAATGCTTATGTTCTAAATAACGAAACAAAAGACAGACGTCATCCAGAGGTATCCTGAAGGATCCCATTACTAAATCGTAAAACGTTGTATAACGTCTTATCGGTATGGTTTCGGGTTTTTCACCTCGCTTGCGAAATTCACCCTCGACCGCAATCAAAGGTTCGCAGTAACAATCATAATTTTGTTTCATTATTCGGAATATAAAATTAAATAATTTAAAAGATAAAGTCTATGGAGTTATTTACCAAGCTGGGAATAAATGGAGCGCTTTTGATTTCACAAATCGTCAATTTCACTCTTCTTATAATCCTTCTCAAGAAATACGCCTACTCGCCGGTCCTGAAGGTGCTGAGCGACCGCTCGGATAAGATCGAGAAAAGTCTGGAACAGGCCAAAAAGATAGAAGAGGAACTCAGGAACACTGAAGAAACCAAAGTGACGGAAATAAAGAAGGCCAAAGAAGAAGCGGCGGAAATCGTCAAAAAGTCCTACGACGTTGCGCAGGCGAATTCTGAAAAAGCCATTGACGAGACCCGTAAAAAGACGCAGGAAATCGTCGCCAAGGCCAAGGAAGAGATTCAGGACGAAAAAGTCAGATCAGTAAAAGAAGCGGAAAAAGAAATCGCCGATCTGGCCATATCGATAGCAGAGAAGATCATCCATAAGAACTTGGATAGCGCTGTCGAGAAGAAATTGGCAGAAGAGACTTTGTCTAAAATAAAATAGCACTATGAAGATAACACCCAAACAATATGCCATCAGTCTCTACGAGATTACCAGAGACGCGAAGAAGGAAGAATCAAGCGAGATGATAAAAAGTTTCGTAGACCTCCTGCGCTTCAATAACAATCTCTCGATGGAGAAAAGGATCGTCGAAGAATACCAGAAATACTGCCGCAAACAGAAAGGTATTTCCAAGGTCAGGATAAAGAGCGGCGAGAAACTGAGTCCGGAAATCGTGAGCAGCATCGTCAAACACTTCGCTGGACAAGTCGAGCTTGAAGAAGAAGTGGAGCCGAACCTCATCGGCGGTATCTCGATAGAAATCGACGATGACACGCTGATTGACGGCAGTGTCAGGAAAAAGCTGGAAAATTTAAGACAGGCCATAGGTTGAATTTAAATATTTTATAAATAAAAGTAATAAGTATGAATAGCTATATCATAGAGAATCTCAAGAAGCAGATTGCCGGAGCCAAAACGGAAGCTCAGGTGGAAAAAGTCGGAAAGGTCATCAAGATCGGAGACGGCGTGGCCACTTTGAACGGTATCAGCGAAGTTATGAGCGGTGAGCTTTTGGAATTCCAAAACGGCATCTTCGGCGTGGCCCTCAACCTAGAGGAAGACGGCGTGGGTGTGATGATTATGGGAGATTATAAGAAAATCAAGGAAGGTGACGTCGCTAAGAGCACCGGTAGGATTTTGGAAGTGCCGGTAGGAGAAGCGATGGTAGGTAGAGTGGTAAATGCCTTGGGAGAACCTTTGGACGGAATGGGTGAAATCAAGACCGATAAATTCTTCCCGGTGGAAAAAGTCGCGCCGCGTGTTATAACCCGTAAATCAGTAGATACCCCTCTCCAAACCGGAATCAAAGCCATAGACTCGATGATACCGATTGGAAAAGGACAGCGTGAACTCATCATCGGCGACCGCCAGATCGGAAAGACTGCGATTGCTATCGATACCATTATCAACCAGAAAGGCAAAGACGTAACCTGTATCTACGTCGCTATCGGACAGAAAGAGTCCAAAATCGCCAAAATCGTCGCCAGACTCAAAGAAACGGGCGCAATGGAACACACCATTATCGTGTTAGCTGGTGCTTCCGATCCGGCAGCTATGTCATATATCGCTCCTTACGCCGGATGTGCGATGGGAGAATTCTTTATGGACCAAGGCAAGGATGCGCTCATCATTTACGATGATTTGACCAAACACGCGCAAGCTTACCGCCAGATATCACTGATTCTGCGCAGACCGCCAGGACGTGAAGCTTATCCGGGGGATGTCTTCTATCTCCACTCCAGACTTTTGGAGCGTGCCGCTAAATTGGACGAGAAATACGGAGGCGGATCATTAACTGCCCTGCCGATTATCGAAACCCAGGCGGGGGACGTCAGTGCTTATATTCCAACCAACGTAATTTCCATCACCGACGGACAGATTTTCTTGGAAACCGACCTCTTCTATCAAGGTATAAGACCAGCTATCAACCCGGGTATTTCAGTATCACGTGTAGGATCCGCCGCCCAGACCAAAGCTATGAAGAAAGTTGCCGGTAAATTGCGTTTGGAATTGGCCCAGTTCCGTGAAATGGCCGCTTTCGCACAGTTCTCATCCGACCTCGACAAAGAGACAAAGAACAAGATTGAAAGAGGAAAGAGACTTACGGAAGTGCTTAAACAAGAACAGTATTCTCCCCTTTCCGTTTCCCAGCAGGTAACTATCATCTTCGCAACCATCAACGGCTTCTTGGATGAGATAAAGGTGGAAGACGTAAAGAAATTCGAAGCAGAACTCTTAGCCTACGTCGGCGAACAAAAAGCTGAAATTTTCGAAAACATCGAGAAAGAAAAAACCATTTCCGATGACACCGACAAGATGTTGCGCGAAACCGTCGAAGATTTCAAGAATGCTTTTATAAAACAAGACGCTCCGGAAAAGACGGAAAAAAAGAAATAAAACCTTAATTGTTATCCCGAAGGGCGTACTCGCCTGAGGGATTTGGGAAATATGTTAAGACTATGACAATATTATTTTTATCTTAAACTTATATTCGCATAGTATTATTCCCTGACTTCTCGCAAGCGCTTCGAAATGACAGATATAATATTTATAAATATGGAATCGACCAGAACTATAAAAAGACAGATCCAGTCCACCAAGAACATCGCCAAGATTACCAAGGCGATGGAGATGGTTTCGGCTGCCAAAATGAGGAGAAGCCAAGAAGCGGCGCTCATCGCCAGACCTTACGCGGAAGCGGCACTCAAACTTCTGGGCAATGTCAGTAACTCCTTGGAAGAAAAAAAGGACTATCCTCTCACCCATAAACGTGAAGTCGAAAAGCTTTGCCTTCTAGTCATCACTTCCGACAAGGGGCTCTGTGGCGCGCTCAACAGTTCGATCCTCAAAGAAGCGAGCCGGATTATCAATGAGAACCAAGACAAAGAAATCTGCTTGGTCACTATCGGCAAAAAAGGTGAAAAATTCTTCCGAGGTAAACAGAAAGTCATCGCCGTCTTCGACAGCATCGGAGACACCGTGGAATTAATGGAGACTCTACCCATTTCCCATCTACTGATGAAGGATTTTTTGGCGGAAGACTATGACAAAGTTATTGCTGTTTATACCGACTTTGTCTCTACTTTGAAGCAAAGCGTAAAAACAAGAACCCTTCTTCCTGTAAGCGAGGAGAGTATCAAGAAGACCATCGACGAATTGGGAATTAACGAGATAGGACGCACCAAAAAGATGAAAGATGCGACAGAATATATTTTCGAACCGTCGCCGGAAGAGGTCCTGGAAAAGCTCCTGCCTAACTTGGTAGAAACGCAAGTATTCCACGTAGTTTTGGAGTCCAACGCTTCCGAGCACAGCGCGCGTATGGTGGCGATGAAAAGCTCCACCGACAACGCTCAGGACATGTTGGAAGATCTCAAACTCTACTACAACAGCGCCAGACAAGGAAAGATTACACAGGAAATGACTGAGATTGCAGCAGGAGTTGCGGCACAGGAATAAAGTTTGTCATCCTATAAGAATCTCTTCGATAGTTGAAGAGATTCTACGAAATAATAAAAGCACGTTTAAAATTTAGAGATTGATTTTTGGGAAAAATCTATCAGGAGGAATACAAATAGCAGCAATAGAACATCCATTAAAAATAGAAGTTATATATAAAAAAGAAAAAGAGGAAGAACTCAGAAAAAAAATTAGAGCCGCGTTAGAGGACCCCCTTACCAAAGAACCACAGATTAGAATCTTTCCTGCAAAATAAAGGAGAGGTAGTAGCAATGATCTTTCAAACAAACAGATCATACTGGTTAAGACAGGCATTACTCGGGAAAAAGTGTTTCCAAGATAGGATATACTGCCTACTTAGGTTCATAGAAACTTTTTCCTGAACTTTTTATTTCCAAAACCCAATTTCTAAATTGAAATTTTACACATATATTAAATACTTAGAAAATAAAATTATGAGCAAAGGAAGAATTGCACAAATCATCGGGACAGTAGTCGACATTGAATTCGAGGACCAATTGCCTGCCATATATAATGCGTTAAGGACTCAGACCTCTAACGGCAAAGATCTTATATTGGAAACCACCCAGCATTTGGGATCGGGACGTGTCCGCGCTATCGCGATGGATTCTACCGACGGGTTACAAAGAGACGCCGAAGTTGAAGATACAGGAGGTCCTATTTCCGTACCGGTAGGAGAAGAGGTTTTGGGACGTATGTTTGACGTGCTCGGAAGAACCATTGACGGTAAAGAAGAAAAGAAATTCACCAAGAGATCTTCAATCCACCGTGATGCTCCCGCCTTCACCGAACAATCGACTAAAACGGAAATCTTCGAGACTGGAATCAAGGTCATCGACCTCATCGCTCCTTTCACAAAAGGTGGAAAAGTCGGGCTTTTCGGTGGCGCAGGTGTGGGAAAGACCGTCCTTATCCAGGAACTTATCCGTAACATCGCCAGCGAGCATGGAGGATATTCCGTATTCGCAGGAGTCGGAGAACGCACCCGTGAAGGAAACGACCTTTACTACGAAATGAAAGGTTCAGGCGTATTGGACAAAACCGCCTTGGTTTTCGGACAGATGAACGAAGTTCCGGGCGCAAGACAACGTGTTGCTCTCTCTGCCCTAACGATGGCAGAAAACTTCCGTGATGATATGGGAAAAGATGTTTTGCTTTTTATTGATAACATTTTCCGTTTCACCCAAGCAGGCTCCGAGGTGTCCGCACTTTTGGGACGTATGCCTTCCGCAGTGGGATATCAACCGACTCTGGCACAGGAAATGGGTGAACTGCAAGAACGCATCACTTCCACCAAGAAAGGTTCTATTACCTCCGTACAAGCGGTATACGTACCGGCAGATGACCTTACAGACCCGGCCCCGGCCACTACCTTTGCTCACTTGGACGCAACCGTCGTGCTTTCCCGCTCTCTGGTAGAACTTGGTATCTATCCGGCCGTAGATCCGTTGGACTCTACTTCTACGGTTATGGACCCTCAAATCATCGGCAAAGAACACTACGAAGTAGCGCGAGGAGTTCAGCAAGTTTTGCAGAAATATAGAGACCTTCAGGACATTATTGCTATTCTCGGCATGGAAGAACTTTCTGAGGAAGACAAGGTTACTGTCGCTCGTGCTCGAAAGATCCAGCGATTCCTCTCCCAGCCATTCTTTGTTGCCGAGGTCTTCACAGGAACTCCGGGGCAATACGTGCCGCTTAGCGAAACTATCCGCGGCTTCAAGGAAATTCTGGATGGCAAGCACGACGACAAGAATGAGAACGCTTTCTATATGAAGGGTTCCATCGATCAGGTCGAAGAGACAAAATAAGAGATATTTCTTAAGTTTCCCATATGAAAATAGATTTACAAGTAGTCACGCCGGAAAAAATCGCCTTCAAGGGCGAGATTAATCAGATATCTCTCCCGACCAAAAACGGGCAGATTACTATTTTGCCTAACCATATTTCTCTGGTGAGTACCATCGAAGGCGGAGAGCTTATCATCAAAAATGATAAGGAGGAGACTTTGCTGGCAGTCTACGGTGGTTTTGTGGAAGTTCGGAAAAATCAGGTGCGGGTGATGACTGATGTCGCACAGCGCGTGGACGAAATCGACGAAGAAAAGGCACAGAAAGCTCGCGATGAGGCACAGAAAAGACTCACGCAAAAGGATCAGATGAGTGATGTCGATTTCGCCGATGCGTTAAGACAGTTGGAAAAATCTTTGGCTTTATTGAAAGTAGCCGGTAGTATAAAGAGGAGAGGGATTAAGTAAACCGACGTGTCATTCTGAGGTACACCAAAGAATCCCGAACTTTAACTCGCGAAACCTTATTCAGGGTTTATATTTCATGGTAACGGGATCCTTCGCTCCGCTATCGCTACACTTAGGATGACAGGTAATTAATCGAAATGAATTTAAAAGAAGCGATTACCTTCGCACAAATCAAACTCAAAGAAAAAGGCATAACTTCCGCACCACTAGATGCGGAAGTTTTGCTATTGGCGGCAATTGATGGAGAAAATAAAGATAAGAGCTGGATGTATCTCAACTTGGAAAAATATATTTTATCCCCGGAAGAAGAAAAAACTTTCAAGAGTTTCATCCGGCGCCGGGAAAAAAACGAACCTGCCGCCTACATCACAGGCAAAAAAGAATTTTATGGCATCGATTTTTTTGTAGACAAGAATGTTCTGATTCCGCGGGTTGAAACCGAAATCATCGTGGACGAAGTCCTTGCTATTGTTAAAAGCGCTAAAGACAATCTCACGCTGATCGACATCGGCACCGGATCGGGATGCATTCCGATCAGCATTCTTAAAACCATCGATGCGTCCGGATTGTCTCGCTGGATAAAAAAGGTGTATGCCGATGACATCTCCGACAACGCCTTAAAAGTTGCCCGCACCAATGCCAAGCTGCATAAAGTCTCCCCCCTGATTACTTTTTTGGATTGCGACCTGGAAATCGCTTTGGACAAAATCAAGAAGAGCAAGAATCTGATCCTGACCGCCAACTTGCCCTACATTTCTCCAGAAGGTTATGAAAAACTTGCGCCTAATATCAAGAGTTTTGAACCCAAAATCGCCCTGACAACTAAAAATAAAGGCCTATATCACATTACTCGCCTCATCGAAAAATTTGCCGCCCTGAGTCCGCATATGAGTTCATATCACATTTTCTTGGAGGCAGACCCCATGCAGATGAAGAGTATCGAGAGTCTTGCGAAAAAAAATCTGCAAAATACCAAGACAGAAATCATCAGAGACCTGCGCGGCAAGAAAAGAGTCGCAAAGATTTATAAAAAATGACAAGACGATAACACAATGCGGGAGCAAGTTTAAACCGGCTTCTTTCAGTTTTAAATCTCAATACGAGTTCTTGTTAGATTAATCTTCTCCAAACCGACATAAAGACCTTAAGATTAATTCCGTTTAAACTAAAAAACAAAAGGAGCAAGTGAATACCCTCTCCCGCATCAACATCCACCGACACCAGCCCATAAAGACAAACATAAAACCGACCGCCATAAAGGCGATCGGTTTTATTTGTGAAAGTTTGTTTAGAAAAATATTATTTCTTCTTCTTAGCAGCGACTTTCTTCTTAGCGGCCGGTTTCTTCTTAGCAGCGACTTTTTTAACAGTCTTCTTGGCAGCTACCTTCTTCTTCGGGGCAGCTTTCTTTACAGCCTTCTTAACAGTCTTCTTTACAACTTTTTTCACAGCCTTCTTGGCTACCTTCTTCTTCGGGGCAGCTTTTTTAGCAGTTGTCTTTTTTGTTACCATTTGAAACACCTCCTTTCTGTCTTTTTATTTCTTGAAGATAAAATTATCTTGAATATTTTTTTAAAAATTCAAAGTAAAAAATCACTTACAATTTAATTATACATCAAAATAAATAATAAACAATATTTTGTCAAGCATTTCTATTATAAAATAAATATTTTTTATTTTTTTAAAAAATTTATCAAAAATATTTTTCTAGAAAATAGAATTTATCAAAAAACTATTCCACACACTCCGCGGCCGGATTAATTTACAGAAAAATATTCTCTCTGACATATGCTGTCCTCATCAGCCGCGACAAAAATCACTAAATAATTTATAGGCTAAAACGGCTCTAATAAGCCATTACCTGACTACGAATAACGCATCGACTATTATCCATAAAAAAAATAAAGAACCATCATACGACAACTGCGCCGACATTTCAAGTTCCATCTCTAGTAAAATCTTTTATGATGCGTAACCGAGAAGATTGTCCCTACTTACCGATAAAAATTATCTTTGCCGTATGTTCATTCTGAAAAAAATATCCTTCCGAAAAAACACCGACAACATATTTTAACAATAAACATGATTTTATATCTTTTTAATCTAAAAAATATTTTCATTAAATCTTCTGATTCATCATTCCGAATCGAGAAGAAAGATGAATCGCTCTCGTTGATTCGTTCGTTCCAACCGAATTTTTCGTTTCGATTTCAACTTAATAAACCATAAAACCGAGAAAAAACTCTCGTTCATTGTACGGGTTGCTCCAACGGGCCGATCTCTAAACCATATGAAAGAAAGATTACATAAAGTTCAGTGAAATATCGTGGCGAGATCGTCGCTTCGTCAGATCGGAACACATAAAATATTGTGCCCCTCACGAATCACAATGACATTTTAAGATTTATGTTTCCACGGATATTTGCCTCGTAACTTTCCCAATAACATATCTTTTTTATTTTTTTATTTCATTTACTAGACAAAAACACTCTAAAATGTCATTCACCCCCCATTTTTGGCTAAAACTTGCCATTTATTGCCGTTATGGTAAAATTTAAGTAAGAGAAATACGGTTTTTTAGATATTTGACATTAAAAAATTTAAAAAGAAAGGAGGTGTTTAAAGTGCCCGAAGAAGAAATCGAGTCATCAACCTCCGACGAAAAAGGATGGTTGGGAAAAATCAAGGATAGCATCTATCAGAATTGGCAAACCATACTCGTTGCCCTTATCGTTCTGATAGTAGGAATTAGCGCTTACAACTACAACGAGAATACCGGAACAAACTCAACCGAGACGGCTAATCAAGAAGAAGCGGCGGATACTGAGGGAGAAGCGACGGAAGAAGCAAATGCCGAGGAAGAGACAGAGAACCCGGAGGAAAGTGTTGAAGCTGAAGATAAAGTGGTTGCGGAACAGGAGCAAACTCAGGAAACGACGACTCAAACGACCGAAGAGACTGCACGGCAGACTGAAGAAACAAAAATTGAAGAAACAAACACAAATACAACTAATGCAGTGGAAAATATCGATGAAGGTTATAAAGTCGTGGCAGTAAAAGGAGAAGGCATCACGCATCTGACGAGAAAAGCCCTCAACCAATATTTGTCAGAAAACAACGACAGCGAACTCACTGCTTCTCATAAAGTATACATCGAAGACTATCTACAGAACCGAATCGGAAGCCAAGGAATTGAAATAGGCCACGCAGAGGATATTTCCAAAGCATCCATCGAAGAAGCGATTGCCGCTTCAAAAGGACTTTCTCAGAGCTCACTGGATAATCTGAAGAAATATACACTAGAATAAAACACGGCTTAATAAAACGCATTCAAATATCAAAACGCATACGACAAAACCCCGATGATCGGGGTTTTTGTTACAAGCAAAAACCCACCGGCGTCAGCCGGTGAGTGCTTTTAGAGTGATAGCTCTCGGATAAGGACAACGCTATGATCATCTGATCATCATTTCCTTACATCAACATAGTCCCGAGACTGTGTCATCCTGAACTTGTTTCAGGATTATCTTTGTATTACGCATAAGCAGTATATCGTACAGCATTAACGATACATAACGAAGATTCCGGATCAAGTCCAGAATAACAGACAGAGAAAACAATATACCATGAACAACAAATACGAAGTTACAGCAAGTATTCAGACCCACAACGAGTAGATTCTAATCGGTAACCCTTGCTCAAGTGGCGGGCGTAGATTGCCTAACAGATACCCCCGGAGTTTTAGTAGGGGGTATGATCATTTTGATCGTACCATTTCTGCTATAGTCCAAAATCCAGAATCTGAGACAAAGAAAGAGATGCGATAAATCGCGTCTCTACAAAATACAAATAAAATATTCAAAATGTTATCCCCTCAATTCTTTCTCGTACAAAGAAGTATAATACATCACTTTATCCGGATAGAAGAGAAATCTCCGCCAATTGCCACCCGCCAGATACCTGCCTGCCGCCTCATATTCGGCGTTATAATCACCCGCCGTCACACCTTCTATTTGAGAAAGCTTGATAGCCATCGCAGCAATCGAGTCAGTCAGTGCCCAAGGATCAGCCGGAGAAGTCTTGGTGATGGCCGAGACCCGTTCACAATAACCTATCCAAGTAGTCGGCATCATCTGCGCCGGCCCCATAGCTCCTCCCCACCCGGAATAAGCCGAGGGTTTCCTGCTCACTGGCATAACATTGGGGTCATATCCCAATTCTTGCGTAATCGCTTCAAAAGTCGGCCGCTGGCTGGGATTCATATCCTCAGTATAGGTCCCTCCGCCCACGTTAGTTCCCAGCCCCGACTCCACCCTCAGCACACCAAGCAAGAAAGCGGGGCGTACCCCTGTCACCTCACCCACATACTGGGCAGCCGAAATCGCATCGTCGAATTGGATATTACTGCCTAAACTCTGCAAATCACGCAATTCCGAACGCAATGACGGCAGCAGACTACGATTCTGAGCCACTAACGCTTGATATTTATCTTCCTCGCCACTCGTAATCTCCAACATCTCGTTCTTTTGCGCTTTCAAATTTTCCAATGAGGTATTCTGTTCATAGCGCATACTGATCAGATTCTCATAAGTCTGCTGGTCTTCCTCCAGTGCCTGATTTCGATTATCCAAACTTTCCTTCTTTTGCTTTAATTCAATGACCGTCGCTAAAACCTTGTCCTGCACCGCTTTCACCGCACTGATTTCATTGAAGAAATCAGAGATGCTCTCCCTAGTTATCAATACTTCCAGTAAAGAATCGTCCTGATGAGAATAAAGATTCTGCAAAAAACTCTTGAGAGCCGCCTTGTTTTCATCAATCCTTACCCGATCCTCCTCTATCTGGTTCTGCGCTCCTTCCATCTCCATCTCCGCACTTTCTATATTGAGTTTGGTCTCTCGGATTTCAAGCTGATTCTGCAAGATGTTGTTGTCAAAAATCGCGATTTCATTCTCCAGTGTATTGCCTTCCGTCCGCTTTGCCTTGCTGTCTGCCTGATACTTGGCAATATCGGCCTGAATCTTACTTATTTCCTCCTTTTTCTGATTAATCAGCTCCTGATTCGGAGCTGCTGCCGGAGTGGAGGCGAGAACAGAAGTGCCATTATCCTCAGCTTGGGACGTATTTCCACAAATTAGGAAGGATAAAAAACCAAAAAACAGAAAACCGCACAGCCACCCGGCCTTGCGGTTTTTGTTATATACGAACGATGTTTTATGGACAAAATTCATATTTGTTTTTTCTCCTAAGAATTATCTCTACTTTTTATTTTTTCTCTGCTTTCTTCTCTGTGGCTGGAACTTCCTCTTCTTCCTTTACGGCACCTTCCACCTTACTGACGTTCTCTTCCGGCTTCTCTTCCAAATCTTCCATCTCCTCGTCGCTACGTTGAGGAACGACGCTCACAATCACATTTTCTTCTTCATCGAGAATTTCAACCTTGTCCGACAGAACCAAATCTTTTACTCTGATCATATCGTCAAGATGTTCAAGTTTACCCAAGTCGATTTCAATTTCTTGGATAAGGTCCTTAGGAAGGCATTTGATTTCCAACATATCCATGCTCTTCACCAGAATTCCACCTTCATTCTTCTCAGCAGATGACTCACCGATGAAAACCAAATCCACATTCACGATCAACTTCTCAGTCATCTTGATTTTGTGAAAATCGAAATGGGTAATTGCTCCGGTAAGCGGATCCACTTGATAGTCTTTGATAACCACGTTTCCGATTTCCTTGTCACCGATTTTGAGATCGATCAAGGTACTTTCTCCGGCTTCGTTCAGTGTGTTCAAAAATTCCTTTCTGCCCACCTTTATTGAAATGTTCTCAAAACCATGTCCATAGACTACGCCTGGAATAGAACCTTCCTCCAATATCTTTTTTGCACTTGTTTCTTCCGCATTCCTGTTCTCTGCAGTAATTACCAACTTTTCCATAATTATATATTATATTTTAATTATCCTTTAGAAATTTATACATCTCCAGCACGTCGTCACAACTGACCGCATCGCTACTGTTTATCTTCTCAAAATCTTCCTCAGTGATATCCGTCGGAATACTGATAGAAGTCACCCCCATCGGCCCGGCCATCAGGAGCATCACCACCGAGCTTTTGCAGTGGCTGCAGTTCAGATAGATAGACAAAGACCCGTCATTCTTGTTTATGACTTTTATATCGTCTTTTTTGTAACTTGCGCTGCACATCGGACATTTGGTCATTATTTGCAAGTTAGGCACAGAATTGGACTTTGACATAGCTTTCAAATTAGATAAATCAATGCTCTTTCTTCAATCTTGGGCTTAAGAAAGCCATTTATCGTTATCAGTGTGATACATAACATAATTCATATTATAGCATCCGAGACCCCCTGTCAAGAAAGAAGTCGGGGTGTATTGACCTTCCGAGCGGCTTATATTATAATTATTTTTTGTGCAAGAGGTGACGGAAACTCAATAATGTTTATCCGCCGCACAAAAAAAGAGAAAGATAAACAAAAATATAAAGGACAAAACCGGGAGGGAACGACCCGTGTTTTTGTTTACATTTTTTCGCAAAAATAAGCAAATGCAGGAGTTGCAGGTTTTAACTTGCGCGATTGTCACAAGCCGATAAATGCGACGTATAATTACCCCGCGCGCGCGTAGGATAGCAGCGCAGGTTAAAACCTGCTACTCCGCTTAAGGTACGGTTTTCCTCCTAAGAATGAGGTTTATTACCTTTCAATAATTCCCTCGCCACTTCCCTGTCGTCCCAAGGGATTTTTTTATCGCCAAAAATCATAAATTGCTCACACCCCTTACCGGTAATGATGACTAAATCACCCGGGCGCGCCAACTCAAAAGCTTTACGCATCGCTTCTTTGCGATCTGTTATACGGAAAAGATTTTCATCAAGTTTCTTATTCCTGATACCCGACATCATCTGATCGATAATATCTTCCACTTCCTCACTATACGGATCTTCATTGGTCACAATCACGATATCGGCAAATTTATCCGCCAGCTCTCCGCCACGCGCTCGATAAGTCTTATCCCTGTCACCGGTCCCGCCCAGCACCGCAATCATTTTGCCTTTGGCGCGAGGGCGAAGTACGCTATAAACATTCTGCAAAGACTCCGGAGAATGAGCATAATCCACAATCACCTCGAAATCCTGCCCCTCGTCTATTTTTTCCATCCGGCCGGGGATACCCCCTATCACTGCCAAATTTTTCACGATATCTTCCACAGGCACTCCCTCGGCCTGACAAGCCAGAATGGCCCCCAGTGCGTTATAGACGTTGAATTCACCCAGAAGCGGCAGGGTGACTTGATATTTATTTTCATGCATCAAGAGATCAAAAGATGAACCCGCCTCCCCGAGTTTAACATTTTCAGCACGAACCAAATCCATACCATCAAGATGTGAAATATCTTTGAGAGTGAAAACGATCTTCCTCAGGTCCCCCTTAAGAACCAAAAGCTCATGCGTATTAGGCTCGTCATAATTTATGATAAGATTTTTTGTGCCTTCTCCTATCAAACCGTAATGCGAACTTTTATAATTCTCGAAAGTTTTATGATAGTCAAGATGGTCGCTGGTAAGGTTGGTAACAATTACCGTCTGGAAATTGATCCCCCAATAACGTGACTGAACCATACCATGCGAAGACGCTTCCAAAATCGCATACTCGCAACCGGCTTCCACGGCTTTATCCAGAAAATCTTGCACATAAGCCGCCGAAGGTGTCGTCAGTTTCACATCATTGAGCCATTTCTTCTTATCGATTTGGAAATTGGCAGTAGAAAGCATCGCAACCTTATGCCCGCTGCCCTCTAGGATGCGCGCAATCATATTGGTTGTAGTGGTTTTGCCCTTGGTGCCGGCAACCGCGATAATCTTGAGCTTGCGTGACGGAAAACCATACTTGTAGCTCGCATAAATCGCTTTAGCCTTATGGACAGAAAGAATGAGAGAATAAGGCACGATTTTTTTTGCAGCGCTCTTGATTTTATACATCATAATCTTATTTATTATATTTACCCTCTTTAATGAATATATATTTAATAGCCTCTATCATCAATACCGTAAAGAAGCCCGCGGTCACGATCACTTCCCATTCGCCGAGTCCCAAAGCCTTAGTTTCCAAGATGTTCTGAAAGAAAGGGACATAGATTGCGACTAACTGCAAAGAGAAGGCTAGTGCCAACGCCACAATCAAGTATGGATTGGAGAAAGGATTCTGTTTGAAAATAGAACGGCGCAACGAACGTAGGCTGAATACATAAATCAGAGAATCAACAGCCAAGAGGGAAAATACGACGGAGCTGGCCAGACGGAAATCGCCGGTAGAGGAGTTTATATATTCGAAGATGATTAGCGCGACAACGCCGGATATCATACTGATGACAATCACAAGTGTTTTCATCTCGGTATTAAGCAATGGCTCGTTCTTCTTGCGCGGTTTTTGTTGCATCACGCCTTCCTCCTCGGGTTCCTGTGTCAGAGCGACATTCGGCAAACCATCGGTAATCAGATTAATCCATAATATCTGCGCCGCCGTGAGTGGCATCGCCGTTCCTATCAAAAGACTGCCCCCCACGATAATGACTTCGCTGAAACTGTCCGAAATAAGATATAAAACTACTTTTCTGATATTATCAAAGATGGCCCTACCCTGTCGGATGGCGACAATGATGGTTTTAAAATTATCATCCAGTAGCACAAGGTTGGCCGTCTCTTTGGCGACTTCCGTGCCGCTGCCAAGCGCGATACCGATATCAGCTTTCTTGAGAGCCGGTGCATCATTCACCCCGTCTCCCGTCATTGCCACCACTTCACCGCGCGTCTGCCAAGCCTCCACGATACGCAGCTTGTGTCGCGGTGAAACGCGGGCATAGACTTTGATTCTTGATACGATGCTACTAAAATCCTTAGTACTCATACGATCCAGCTCCACCCCCTCAAGAATATTTTCTTTCTCTACCTTCATTCCCAGTTCATTGGCAATCGCCTTGGCGGTCAAGGGATTATCCCCCGTAATCATAATTGTCCGGATACCCGCCTCTTTAGCTGTATCCAATGTGGATTTGGCTTCTTCGCGAAGTGGATCCTTGAGTGCGATCAGACCTACCAAAACCAAATTATTCACGATATCTTCTTCATTGCTCTCTTTGCAGAGCGGAACCATTTTTTTGTCCGTTTTACGGAAGGCCACACCCAAGACCCGCAACCCCTCTCTACTCATATCCTCCTGTTTCTGTCGCATCCGTCGCAGATCGTCTTCGTTCATTTCTCTCGTTTTTCCCTTAACAAAAATGTGTCGCGAACGATTGATGATTTCTTCCGCCGCGCCTTTTACGTAGATATAATATTCTTCGCCCTCTTTATTGAGAGTCGCCATCAATTTCCGGTCCGAGCTGAAGGGAATTTCGTTGATCCTCACAGACTCTTTCTTAAGGGTTATCGGAGAGAAACCCGCACAAAGACCCGCCCACAAGAACGCTTTCTCTGTATATTCTCCGTGAATAACCCAGTCTTCGAATCCCGCCGCAGGATTTTCTATTACCGCGTCGTTACAGAGCATCCCTATTCTAAGAGCAACCATATGCTCCCCCTCTTCTTCGATTTTCTTTTTCCT
This sequence comes from Minisyncoccota bacterium, assembly GCA_028690055.1. Taxonomy (GTDB): domain Bacteria; phylum Patescibacteriota; class Minisyncoccia; order JAHIHE01; family JAGLIN01; genus STD2-77. The sequence continues at coordinate 58,536 of JAQVBZ010000006.1, forward strand.
GACACCCTTGCTGTTATTATTTACAACAAAGAAGGAATCCAACATCACGATATGATCGATTTGCATAGTACCTTTGGTCAGTGTCCCCGTCTTGTCGGTGCAGATAGTACTCACACTCCCCAGAGTCTCCGCCGCCACCAGCTTGCGGACCAATGAACCGTTCTTTAAAATCCGCTGCATCCCGACTGCCAGAATAATAGTCACTGCCACTAGCATCCCTTCCGGAATGGCAGCTACTGCCATAGCTACGGCCGTCGTGAAAATCTCCAAGAAAGGAATGCCGCGAAACAGCCCTATTGCCATAACAACGATTAAAATCACAAGAGTAACCTTGCCGAAATATTTGCTGAACTTTGTAAGCTCTATTTGTAAGGGGGTATCAGCATCCTCAGTCTTATCCAGTAAATCGGCAATCTGTCCGAATTTGGTGTTGAGGGCTATATTAGTGATTACCGCCAGCCCGCGGCCTTTCACGACGGAAGAACCCATATATATCATATTTCTCTTACTTTCCCCTTCTTGATCCAACCCTTTGACAATCTTTTGGATAGGCGCTGATTCCCCTGTTAAAACCGCCTCGTCTATTTCCATCTCATAAGTTTCCAATACTCTTCCGTCTGCCGGTACCCGTCCGCCGGATTTGAGTACGACGATATCTCCTACGGTAACGTCCGTCGTATCAATCTCTTTCTCGATACCGTCACGGATGACATAGGTCTTGTGCGCCACGACACTGCTGAGCGCCGCGAGCGCCGTCTCGGCCTTAACTTCCTGGACAAAACCCACGATGGTATTGAGAAAAACTGCGAATAGAATTACCCAAACATCAATATATTCCCTAAGTAAAAATGAAATCATCGCAGCAATGAGTAGGATGTAAACCATCGGGCTCTTGAATTGCGACAGCGCTACCCCCAGATAGGTAAAACTTTTCTTTTCCGGCAATTTGTTTTTTCCGAATTTAGCGATTCTTTTTTGCGCTTCCTTTTCCGAAAGCCCTGTTTTGGAAGTTTTTAGCTCCTTGACCACTTCCTGCATACTTAAACTATGCCAATCTTTGTTTTGCATTTTTTATTCTTATAGTTAGCCTGTTTTCATATTAATTATAAGGGATAATGCGATAATTGTGAAATTTAGAAAACACAAACCCTCCGAATTGAGAGAAAAAGACACAAAATATTGTGCCCTTACCCAGCCCTCTCTTTCTTTGTCTGTCATAAGGACAGTCCTTACAGTACCAAAAGGACCGTCCTTCCTGTATCTTATTAGTCTATCTCTCTGTATTATGCAAAGATAAGAATCGAAAGCATCGCTTCCCGTAGAGACGCAATATTTTGCGTCTTTGATTTTACAGCAATGCAATATCTTACTTCTCCGATTTACACCAAAAAAAGGTTTACTCGCATTCAAAAGACACATAATTATGCGTCCCTACAAATCTAAAACGTCATGGAAACGATCCAAAGACCGATTTTGTTAACATTAAAAGGATAGTGCTAAATTCAAAACCCAAAGCCCCTTTCCCCGTGGAAAGGCAGTCATTCTCCGGAAGTACTAAAAATATATTTATTATGTTTTTCTTCTCCTTATTTCCCATCCTCTCCAAGTATATAAAATTAAAGATATGAGGACGCACCAGGAAAGTACCCACTGTGTCGCAGTCATACCGTAAAATCGCACATCGCAAACACTCAAATCATCGCACCGCAAGAAATCGACGCCCAGACGGAAAACCGCGTATGCTATAAAAAAGGTCATAAAAATATATCCATCGCGCTTCGGTTTCGCTTTCAATTTATATACCGCACCTAGCATAAATATCAGAAATATTATCTCATAGAGCGTGACCGGATGGCGGAAACTGCCATCCGCAAACTCCATTCCCCAGGGCAGCGTAGTAATCCGACCGATGTGATCACTGATCAGAAAACATCCGACGCGCGTAGAGATAAGCGCAACGATAAAGCCGGGGGCCAGAAGGTCAAAAACTTTTCTAAAATCTTGTTTCTTGCTTTTCAAATAAAACAAGCTCAAAGTTCCAGCCAGAATTGCGCCGCCTGTGAAAGAAAAACCACCATGGACATCGATCAAGACCGCAAGATTTTTTCCCGGATTCGAAAGAATATAAAAAATCCGCCCGCCCACAATCATCCCCAAAAAAGCCAGGATAATCACGTCCCAGATTACTTCATCGGAAATATCAGCTTTGTGCGCCTCCTTCAGAGAGACTGTCAGAGCTGCGAAAACACCGACAGCGACAAAAAAACCCCAGACTTGTATAGTGATAGCGCCTATGACAATAGAGCTTAGCGAAAGATAGGGAAACATAAATATTTGACAAATTATAAAATTATGTTAAAGTCATACTCAAGTCAAGGGAGATGGCATTATGGTAAAAAGTAATAATATCAAAATAGACATAAAAAGAGCAGCGGCTCTCATAAGATACTTTGGGGTAACTACCTCAAGAGTACTGGTTCAGATTGCAGAAGAGGGATATCCCGCCAAGCTAACCGTCGTAATAGGAATCAGATCGTTTCGTATCCGTCTGGTAGCATCTCCAGCCGGAGAAAAAATATACTCAATAAAAAGAGAGGGTACAGGCAGAAGCATAAGCGTAGGTATCTTAACCTCTTCTCCACTAAAAAACAATTCAATTTGTTTTTTTTATTTTGTCTCTTCGCAATTTCCGATGATAGCCGATGGCGAACCGATGAGACTCGTCGCGGACTTTTTTGATAAGTTCGACATCGGGAAATATAAAGCTCTTGGGACCTGAGAAAAAAAGCTTCTCACCTTTTCGGTCCGGACCTTTGGCAATACCCACGATAGGAATTTCCAAACCATGTTTTTTCAAGACGGTCTTAGCGGCATTGGTCTGTGTGATGCCACCGTCCATCACGATAACATCTGGCAGCTGCCAGTCGTGACCGTTGCCGAATCTCCTCTCCAAAACCTCGCGCATCATCGCCGGGTCATCGGATCCCTCGACGGTCTTGATCTTGAATTTACGATATTCATCCTTATCGGACCTGCCGCGGCGAAACACCACCATCGAACCCACCGCATCCTCGCCGCTGATGTGAGAGATATCATACCCTTCGATACGCTCGAAAGTGCCCGCGTTGTCATCCAGGAGCAAATCCTCTTTACGAATAAAAGCTGTGTCGCGGATATGCCTGAGTGCGAAAATCTGGTCGCGCATTGTCGCCGCTTTCTCGTATTCATTTTCCCGAGCCGCAGATTGCATCTCTTTTTCCAGCTTTTTGATAATTCCTGATTTTTTGCCCTCCAAAAAAGACTTGATATATGAAATGATTTTGGCGTAATCCTTCTGCGAAATATCCCCCGTTTTCCCCGAGTTGTAACCCTTGATATAATATTGACGATACAAACCGGAAGTTGCGCCGAAATCGCCGCGCCGAGAGAATACTTTTACCAGGAAATCAATAACTTTCCCTGCATCATATTTGCTAACATAAGGACCGAAGATATATTTGGCCTTTTCTTTTTTCTCGTCCGTCGCACGCACGATAAGCACACGCGGATATTTCTCATCAGTAATGATAATATTAACAAAATATTTATCATCTTTGAGCTTGATGTTGTAATAAGGCTTATGAAGATTGATAAGGTTAGCCTCCAGAATAAGCGCCTCCATCGCACTGTCGGTATCTTTATAATCAATACTCTTTATATCGCCGACTAATTTCTCCGTCTTGGCACTTAAGGCACGATTAAAATACGACCCGACTCTTTTTCGGAGTGATGTCGCTTTGCCGATGTAGATAATTTCCTCCTCCTCGTTCTTCATGATATACACCCCGGGAGAATCGGGAAATCTCTTGACCACCTCTTTTATTTTTGCATCATACAGAGTCATATAAATAAAATCTACGAGATTATACTATTAAACTGAAAAATATGTTTTTCATCTTTCCAACGTTTTGTGCCATTCCCTCCTGCGCCGGAATTGTTCAGTTTGAATAATTAAATGACAATTTTAATTAGATAAATGCTTTAGCGGTTAAGAACCGAATATATTATGTCATTTCAAAATGAGGTACTCCGATTGAGAAATCTAGGCAAGATATCGCAACGATAATAAAGTTATCTTTATAAATAACATTCACATCCCTGGTACATTTCCCAGATCCCTCAGGCGGGTACACCATTCGGGATGACAAATTATGGGGAGTGTCTGCTTCAATTAATGCTTTGTTGTCAATGAATTATCCAGCCTGTATGGGAATGACAGCTATAAAGAGTCAAAAAGTCCATCGCTGGACTTTTTATAAAATTTCAAAACTGAATATTTCCCAAGAAGCAAAACGGGTATTTTACATTTACTGACCCTCTCCCGATGGGAGAGGGGACGTGCTAAGAATTTCTGTGAATTAACTCTGTGACCGAATACGTATAATACGGGGAATTCTTATCGCAGATTCCTTAAACATTGCTTCCGACTTCAAATACTCACTGAGAACCGATTTGTTCCGACATTATAAATCGATTTTCAACTTGGAGTATTTATCTACTTTAATTGCCAAGACCAAAGAGGTTATACCGGCGATTACAGTCAGCGTGCCGACTAGAATCCCCAAAAGGTCGGGATAAATAATCACTAAAACGCCGACAACGATAGCCAATATTCCTTCCATGGCGAGTACCCAGACGATGTTCTTCATAAACCGGGAAACGATTTCGATTTGTTGCATAAGCGAAAATTATCTTATTATTTTTCTATTATAGCACCTTTCGAAGAAAAATTAAAATTCTATCGAATCCCCCACTTGCAGCCCCAATTCCTGCGCCGCATCCCCCCCCTGGCGGATAATTTCCAAAAATCTTTTATTGCCGAAACCGGAACTCCCTTCCACGACACCGATTTCTTTATCCGGAAGATCCTTGAGCCTTTCTGAAAATACAAAAGAACGTTTTTCTCCCCTGATAGAAACCTGCACCTCTTCGCCATTTTTGAAATCAAAATTCTCTCCCAAAAAAGTAGTTTTCACATTGCCGAAATTGTCGATGAACCATACTCCCTCCGGAACGTCCTTAATTTCCGACAGGCCAAGTTTTTCCTTAGGCAAGTCATATTTCCGCCAAACCCAATCCGCGGCGCGGGGCAGGAAATTGAAACTGCGGAATTGAGTGTTAATGATGCGACGCTTATTCTCACCGTCCAGTTCCGTATCGCTGATAAAATTCATCACCTCCTCTATATCTAACACAAAAAATTCCGAGATTAGGTCAAGCTTATTACAAAGAGACAACACCAATCCGTCAACAGAAGAAACTACTAAAGTTTCACCGTGGCGGAAATAACCGAACGGAGTACCGTTTTTCCATTTTTTGGCTTCACCGTTACGAGGTGCGACATTCACCAAAACCACCCCTTCGCGGCCATCAAAGGCATCCAGCGCATCAATCAGGAATCCCGCCGCTTCAAGCTCGGATTTCACCGCGAAACAATTTACTCCCGCATTCGGAAAAAGCGATCCGGCGCGTGAAATCTGCCGCAATTGTGCATTCTCGTCAAAACAATCGTTTATGATTGAAATTTGCATTTTATTATTATAAATTATTTTAACTATAAAAAAACCGGCCGTAAGGACCGTTATATTTCAAAAATAAAACTCCGATCCTTCTTAGACGGTAAACATCATCATATCCATCATCATTTTTTCGTAATTTTTTTCCATACAAAATTGGCTTGATAAGCTTTATATCTCCATAATATAAAATATGGGGGATGGTGTCAAGAGAAAGTGGCTCTATACTAACAAGTGTGGTGGATAAATCAAAAATAGTGGTAAGCTTAGCTTAAAACAAGAGTTACCCAACTCAAAGCTAAATTTAACCACTACTTCTATGAAAAAGTGTATCATCGAAATGC
>JAQVBZ010000050.1 GCA_028690055.1 Minisyncoccota bacterium
GCATCATGGAGAAGTATCGTCGTAACACGCCATCGGTTCCAAATAATATTAATCCGGCAACGGTAGGTTTTGGTACTCCATCAATGATGTCAACACAGTGTAATGCATTCAGTAAATCTTCGTCGGAGTAATCCAACTCGGAGGCGTGAGGTGTTTTCTTTTTTCGAAGTTTTCTGTATTCCTGAAGGGCTTTGGGATCTATATCTGAGAGAGATGTCTGCGGGAGGACAGTTTCGTCATAGGGTCGTGCATTTTTCTTTTGTAAAAAACGAACCAGTTCGCCTTCTGTGCATACTTGATCCGTAGCGCCAACCCTTATGTAAGTTCCTTTATTCATACCCTGTTTTCTCATATATATCGGTTTATCCCCTGGTTCCGACTCAGGAACATATACTCCGATAACTGTCTTATCGTGTAACACCCCTACTTCTATTTCTGGCCGTATGGTAACGTTGAATTTTGATGTGCACTGGGTAACAATCTCATTCTGGATTTGATCGGGATTTTTGACGCCCGCAATCACATACCCACCCGGTGAAGTCGCATCCTCTTCAATGCCGATGAGAATAAAACCTCCGTTTAAATCCTCAGTATTTGCATAGGCACAGATAGTTTGCATGACTGGATTACCAATTTCATTTCCGGGTTTTGCTTCCAGCCGTGTATGTTCATCAGTTTGTATCAATTCATTCCATAATTGTGAAATATCCATGAATTTCATCCTCACAGAGGATTTCTCAGCAGGTCATTGCTGTTAATCCCCTGAATACGTTCGTGATTGATATTTTGTTGCAGGATGGTAATGAGTGTTTGCCCGTGAAAAAAGAAGAGTTTATGGACTCAGACTCTGGAAGATGATGCCGAGACAGATGATGAGAACGAACTTTAGAGAGTAAGGGATGTTCGGCAAATCGTTTCGGTTTTTACTTTTTTGTGGGGATAAACTATAAATTACTCTATTTCATCCATGTATGATTGTAATTTCCATTAATATATGAAAATAGTGATGATATGTATATAATAGATTAGATTTCATATTTGAACATTAAAGATGGTGTGAATTAAGTGGATAAAAAATACCAGATATTTATCAGTTCAACTTATGAAGATTTGAAAGAAGAACGCCAAGAAGTGCTAAAAGCGATCTTGAAGTTGAATCATATTCCAACGGGAATGGAGTTGTTTCATGCTTCAAATGATGATCAGTGGAAGGTAATTACGAGGGTTATTGATGAGTGTGATTATTATCTTCTAATAATTGGTGGTCGATATAGTTCTCTAGATAATGAGGGGGTAAGTTATACTGAGAAAGAATTCATCTATGCGAAAAAAATTGGGAAACCAATCCTTGCTTTTTTACCAAAAGATGAATATTCTGTTGAACAATCAGAACCAAACAAAGATAAGTTGAACAATTTTAAAACCAGTGTAATGGATGGGAAACTGGTTGCTTATTGGGAAAACAAGCATCATTTAAATTCTGAAGTTATCCTAGCTTTAAATAGTATTATGGAAGATTACCCCTCTGTTGGCTGGATTAGAGGGGACTTATCCTCTGAAGGATTAATTCGAGAAAATTCTCAATTAAAAACAGAAATACGAGAGTTGAAGAGTGAATTAAAGATGAGCTCTATTAATCTCCCAAAAAATAGTGCGAAAATTGCACATGGTGATGATATTTTTGAAGTTTCTTATACTTACTCGCCCTCATTTTTCGGTAATGGAGGAAAAACAAAACTTTCCCTCACATGGAATGAAATATTCAGATATATATCTCCACATTTAGTCAAAGAAATGGAAGAAAAAAGTTTAAAGCAACATTTTTCAGAAGCAATATTTGAGGATAAGATAAATGTAGGCTACCCTGTTATAGGCAATACTAAGGAAAATTTTCTAATTACAGAGAATTCATTTCAGACGATTAAAATTCAATTAATGCAATTGAAGCTAATCGATGTCGAAAATAATAACTCACAAGGCATTAAAAATACAGGTACTTATTGGAGATTAACAGAAGATGGACATGCTTTAATGCTACAACTTTGTACCATTCAAAAAGAATGATGTGTGATGTTCCTCTCAATAGATAACGGAAATCTCTAACATCATCCAACCAATTACCCTCTTTTTCCAATTGGACACATTTTTTTCAAAACCCTGGGAAAATTCTTAAAACCTAACTATAACCCTAATTACTACAAAATAGAGAGTTTTGGGAAAAATGTGTCCAAAATAATAAAACCCCAATGTCAAGCTATTTTTAACAAAAAACGGATTTTAAAAGGATTTTCATGGACACATCCGGTTTTCAAAACGTGTCCAAACCTTCTTCAAAAAATGAGTTGGACACATTTCAAAAATACAACGTGTCCAAATTCAAGACCCACTTTTCAGCTGGCAGTTGAAAAATCGTCCTGCCCCGGACTTGACCTCATCAAATCCATACACCCGCATCCCCTTAAACAGCCCCCTCTTCTCCTTCTCCGACAGACCCTGCCGGAAATTCACCTGCGAATACTCATCATACCCCGGCATCTGGATCTTAGCAAGCCCCACCGGAATATCATGGCGGGCACACCACGAAATATACGCCTCCTCCAGCTCCAGACGGGACACTCTTCCTGTCTCCGACGTTGCCACGCACTCCTCGATAAACGCCGACACCTCGAACCCCGCCAGCAGCTCATTCTGCGTCGAGCGGCAAAACGCCGGCTGCGGCAGAAGGCCTTCTTTCGTATACGCGATCAGCTCATCCGCCACCATCGAAAAAACCGCATCCTTCTCTGCAAGCAAACACTCCCGGATATCACGCGCCCGCTCATCCCCCGCAAACAAATGCGGGAACGGGATCGTAAAAATCCGGCGCAGGAGGGCATAATCCAGCGTCTTATCGAACCGGGGCAGCTCATTCGTCACCCCGACCGGCGTGCACACCACCCGCTGCGGGCGGGACTTCTCATACATATCCCGAAACCGGCTTGTCACCGCGTCCCCCGTCAAAGCTTTCACCGTATCCGCACTGATCCGACCGCCCCGGGACTCCTCATCGCTCGCCTCCGAAATCAGCATCACCCGCTTCGAAAGCGACCGGGCAACCCCCGACGCCGGACGATCCTCGGACCCCGCATACAGCTCACGGACCGAAGCCTCCGACATCTCCGACC
>JAQVBZ010000051.1 GCA_028690055.1 Minisyncoccota bacterium
CGCGAATTCATATGATTTTCCCAGCAGTTCGTGAGGTTCATACCCAAGAATTGTCCGTGCTGCTGGAGAGGCATAGGTAACGCACAGACGATGATCGAACACCAGAATCAGATCCGAAGAACGTTCTGCTATCCCCCGAAACCGCTCCTCGCTCTCTTTGAGTGCCTCTTTTGCCAGTACTTCTTCAGTGATGTCATGAGAAATGGACCCAAACCGGTATCCCCGAACCGTTTTCATGGAGAAGATCCTCTGGCGGGTAATAATCGTCGTCCCGTCCGGGCGTTTGCCAGAAATAATCTGTGGTCCGGGGAAGACCGGTACCCCTGTTTTGAGCGAGGATTGTAATGCTTCTTTTATTGCGTTTCTATGCTCTGCATCCTGGTGCTCTGCAGGTGCCATCCGGAGGGTGAGATCCCAGATATACATTCCAAGGGCTACTTCTTTCGGGATCCCGGATATCATTTCAGAACTCCGATTCCATTCGATGACTCGGCCCTCCTCATCAATCATGGAGACAGACTCCTCAGTATTGTCAATTAGGGAGCGGAGCCGGAATTCGCTGTCAACAAGAGCCTGTTTACTGGTAAGAAGCTCCTGGTAGGAGCTCTGCAATGATTCCTCAGATGCTGCTAATTCTTCATATGCTGCATGTATCTCTTCTTCGTCCCTTTTCCGACGGGTAATATCCTTTCCTGATACCTGGTATTCAACAGGAGTGCCCTTCTCATCAAATAAAGCCCTGACGGTCCATAACTGCCAGTGCTTTTCTCCGTCGGTCCCGGTAACCTCCCGTTCCATCTCCCTTACTGGTGTGTCAACAGAAAGTGAACGAAGAAACTCCTCTACTGCAGAATAATTCTTAATCTGCATCATATCGCGGATATTTTTCCCTTCAACATCTTTCAGGTCAAGTAAAGGGGCAAAATTATCACGATACGCTTCGTTGATGAAGGTAATCGTCCCATCGGATGTAAACCGGGCGATAAAATCGGTCTGATCATGAATGATCGAGCGGTACCGCTGCTCACTTGTAAAGAGTTCCCGTTCGGTATTTTTCAGGGGGGTGATGTCACGGACCGTTTCTATCGCCCCGGTGATAACACCCTCCTGGTTGTATAACCTGCTGACCTTTATCGTTAAATAAAATATTTCCCCATTTTTCCGGGTCATTTCGGTCTCAGCAGAAATTGAAGAACCATCCCTGAAAAATGTGGGATAATGCATCTCTATAGTCTCATCAGGTTCGTCAATAAGGTCTATCAGGAGCGGGCGATCCTGGGTATAAAACGTAGTAACATAGTCATCATGGGTTTTCCCAAGAATACTGTCAGCTGAAAAGCCGGTCATCTCTTCCAGAGCCCTGTTCCAGGCAATTACTTCTCCTTTCTGGTTGATGGCAAAGGTAGCATCGGGAAGGAAGTTTATGATATCCGATACCCGCTTTTCAGACTCACGGACTGATTTTTCCGCCTGTTTTCTCCGGACCGCCTGCCTGATTTTATGGGATAGTTCGGCAAATTGCGACTTTGGCTCCCCTCCTTTCTGAAGATAAAAGTCAGCTCCGTTATTGATTGCTTCTATCACGACCTCTTCGCGACCCCGGCCGGTAAAGAGAATAAAAGGGACGTCGTCATACTGTTCCCGGACTGTTTTTAGAAATTCGATACCATCCATCACCGGCATCTGGTAATCAGAGACAATGGCATCATAGGTCTCTATGGAAGAAGAAGAGAGGGCAGTCTTTGCGGATGTCTGAGTATCAACACGGAAATGGCCGGTACGTTCCAGGAAGAGCTTTCCTATGGTGAGGAGGTCTTCCTCATCGTCTACATAGAGAACCGAAACCAGTGGCGATTTATTATTTTCATCAAACATAGATATTCAGTTATCCTCATTCAGGGGGTATTTGTTGAATATTTAGAATGACAGGAAGATATCATGGATATGAGAGTATATGATCTCATATATAATTAAAGGTGAGGACTGTGTCCATTAATCGGGTGATTTTCTATAATTAATTGAATTTTTAATTTTTAATTATATTTTTATATTTTTAAGGTAAATAAATATATATAATTATGATCTCTATTTCAGCCACCTTACAAAATTTTGGAATTATTCACCTATTGAAATCATTGTTTGAAGGGGCTTCCTGTTCATATGAATATTCCAAAAAAGGAATCATTCGGTATATAAAAAATCCGCAATGTGAAGAGTGTGGGACAATAATGAATCAAAATGGGTATAATATTGTCACAAAGAGGAACATAGGATCTGTAAAAGTCGGAAAATATATTTGTCCTTCATGTAAAGCAACCCACCACACAGACATCCGCTTTTGGAATGAGCAAAAAGGTATGGTTAGGGATTTATTAGGTGAATTATTGATGTGTCTAAAAAATGGTGGGAATTCATATCGTCGTATGGCAGAAATAATGAATTATTTTGTACCATTCGAAAAATCATCATTATATTCACAATTTTATCAAATTGTCGAAAAATCAGAGTTTATACCCTCTAATATTAAAGGAAAAATTGCGATTATCAATTTCGACGAAGAATATTTGAAAATTTCAGGCAAATGGAGATATAGGCTTACACTTCTAAATTATGAAACTAAACTTCCTATTGCCGAAAAGGTGGTCAAAAAACTAACCGATGAGGTCATAATTGAATTTATTAAATCAAATTTCAATCCAGAACAATATGACAAAATCTATGTTGTGACTGATTTAAAACCCAGTTACTCAAATATTTTTAAATCCCTCTTTGGAAAAAAATTAGTCCATCAGTACTGTCTCTTTCATCTTTACCAGTTAATATGCAAAGAATTCTCGAAAAACTCTTCAATATCTGACCTATTACTACAATATAGGTTGATGAATATTTTCTACAATTACGACTCGGAAATTGATCAAATAAAAAAAATTGCTGAAGAAGAAAATTCTCTTGTTCCCTCTGATAAAAAAGAATTGAAATCATGGACTAAAGAGAAGAAAGAAGAGATATTCGCTCATTTTTTTGAACATAGAAATGAGGATTCTAATAAATTGCGCGAGCCAGTCGAGGCATATCTCAATATGTTAGAATTGTATGAAGATTACGA
>JAQVBZ010000029.1 GCA_028690055.1 Minisyncoccota bacterium
AACAAAACGCTGAATCCTTGATACTTTTTTATGAAAAATTAGGCTTTGGATTAATTGAAACCGGTATGAAATATAAACTTATCTAAAAGCGGGCCATGCTTTAAGTCAAAAAGGTTCCAATAACGTCCCAGACCCCGAGCAAATAAAGAAAAGCAGTCTTTTTTCAGACTGTTTTTCTTTATTTATTTTGAGATTGAGACTCGAAGTTTATGCCCAGTAGCGCAGCGGATGGGTAAGTCCCTGTCCCCGAGCAAATAAAATAATCGCTTATTTAGACGGTTATTTTTTATGAACCAAGAGAGACTCGAACCATACAGGCCTTAGAGTAGGTTGTTGGTAGGACATTCCGTTAGGGGTAATGATTAGTTATTCTACGTAACTATTATACCTCAGACGGGATGTCTTTTGTTTAAAAGGGAATTGCACTTCAGAATAGAATTTAAGTTTCGAATATTGACAAATATAAGATTCTGTTGTACCTTATTAAAAATGAACTTATTGAAATGAGTATTACTAGAAGGTGATATGCCATGTGCGAAGATCCAGATTGTGAAAATTATAAGGAAGAAGAGCTTCTTAGAAAATGCGATAGTCAGAATATCGTAGATTCTTTCAACAGTATTGTCATGGATCCTTGTTTCCAAGAAATCAGGAAGAAGTTTGATGATAATACCGTATTAGTGAAGGAATGGGTAGAGTGTGCGAAAGACGGTTTAGACGATGTAAGATCCGTATTTTTTGAGAAACTCTTCGTGGTTATTTTATTGAAAATGACGGAGGGGGACAAGTGCAATGATAAGATAGTCAAGATATTGGCAGATAAAATCAATTCATACCAGTATCAACCAGGTTATTGCCAGGAGGAAGAGAAGGGGTGGTATAACAAAGGAGTAATTATGGCGACAGAGAGAATACCTCTGTTTATAAAAAATTTAAAAATTTAAAGACTGAGAATGAGCCACTATATCGAAAAACGGTAAAAGTGGCTTTTGTGTTGTCGATTAATCTTATTTTCATTTTCAAGTATTTGCAACTTCCCGTAATGTCCAGGAATTGCAGTGTAACCTTAGATATCGTAAAGATATGAACAAGGCCTCTATCAAGCGTAGATGTTTTTTATCTAAACTGTCGCCCAATTATCATTTACACAAATACCTATAATGACCACTTATCTTATAATCAAAAAGCACGTCATCTATTTTTGGCCCGGCGCCGATATTATGGACAATCAGCGGTACGCCATTCTTGCTGAAATTACTGACCAGTCCGATATGGGGTCGGCCCGAAGGCATGTCCCAAGTCACGATGTCGCTGGGCCGATAAGACCCGGGATTTTTTGAAATCTCAAGTTCTTCTCCGAAACGTCTGAAGAAGACTTGGAGATTGGGGACGCGACGATGATCTATGTTGGTGTCAGTCTCAGCTAGCCCCCACTTATCAGGATAGAGTCCAAAATTTTTGACCATATCTTCATGGACTTCTTTTTGCAAATCAACGCCTGCTGAGCGGTACGCTCTTATTATCACATCGGTGCAGACTCCTCTATTCGAGGGAATATCGCCGTTTGGATAGTCTATCTGGAAATAGGCCGGGTCGTAAATAACTTTTTTTGTGGTCTGCTCAACTGCCGCTTTTACTATATTTTTGGTGAAGTCATCGTCTATCACCTTAGTCTTCCAATCTGTTCTATCATCAAATTTTTCGCTAAACCCTATAACCTCACGGATGATACCTGCGACATTACGCTCGCTCATTTTTAATACGATTAAGATGGAAGATAGCAACGCTAAACATGAGATGATTGATATTGATGTATATTTCTTCATAAGATATGGATATGATTTTACTTCTACCTATATCGTAGTATAAAACCTTTTATTAATCAATCTGTGGATGGTTTTCCGAAAGCAGTTTTTTTGTAGGCTGATTCTATTGATTTTTTTTGGGTTATATCTTTTTTGTTAATCGTTGATAAAAGTCTCGATATTTTTATAAAGACGAAAATTTTTGTCAGACATTCTATTTTCGTCTATAATATGTATATATCATAGGGTGTTACATCCTAGCTTTAATTATTTATCTCAAGAATCATGAGAAGAGAATCAATGGTGCTTCCCGTTCTGTGTTTATCGCTTATCTTGGTGGCTCCGGTTAGGGCGGAGGAGGTGGCGTCAGACACTGCGAGTGCCGCAACGATTGACGAGGCGACAGCGGATAACTTGACTGCTACTGATGTTGAAGCAGACGAGGAGATAGTCAATTTAGCAAGCGGGGGCTCTCTGGACGAAGCTGTAACAGAAATTGAGGATTTTGATGGCACTGAAGTGGATGAGATCGAGAAGATTCCTTCAAATTTCGGTCTGTGGTGGAGAAGCGTGCGGGAGACTCTGACTCTGACATTTACGTGGGGTGAGATGAATAAGGCGGAAAAGGCTTTGAAATTTGCAGAGGAGAGGATGCGGATTGCTCAGATGATTGCGGAAAAAGCGCCTGATGATACAAAAGCTCAGGAAAAAGCTCAGAAGATGATTGAGAAGGCGCAAAAATTTATGGAGAAGGTCGAGACCAAGAAAGATAAATGGAGTGAGGGTGCAAGTCAAGAGAAGATGGAAAAGATGGTAAAAAATATCGCGATTCATCAGAGCAATTCGGATATGATTTTGGATGAATTGGAGAAAGAGTTGGCAGAGGGTGATACGACAGCTATCAGCGAGCTACGGGAAAAGGGAGCGGGGTCATGTTCACGCTTGCTGAATGCTGTTGCGAATGAAAATATCTCGGCGGAAACCAAGGAACATCTGGAAGAGGTGAAAGCGCGCATTGAGGAGCATGCGACGGAAGTGGCTGAGTACAATATGGAAAGAAAAACTTTACAGGAGAAAGTCCGGAACGGGGAGGAGAGTGCCAAAGCAGATCTGCAAGCGCTGAAAGAAGAGAGGCAGACTCAGCTTCAAATCAGGACCGAGAATGTGGAACAGATAAAAACTCAGCTGGAAGAGCAGGCGGCTGCGGGTGACATCAAGGCGGAAAAGAAGCTGGAAATCATAAACAG
The DNA here is from genome assembly GCA_028690055.1 of Minisyncoccota bacterium. Classification (GTDB taxonomy): domain Bacteria; phylum Patescibacteriota; class Minisyncoccia; order JAHIHE01; family JAGLIN01; genus STD2-77. Next base: position 3,053 of record JAQVBZ010000029.1, read on the forward strand.
AGTACAGGAAAATCAGAAGCAAACAGAGGAAGCGGCGAAAGAAAGTATTCAAACGCAGTCGCAGGTGCAGACTCAGACACAAGTGCAGACGACGACAGGTAAAAACAATGATCAGAGTGATAACGGTAGCAATAGTGCTGCTAGAGACGAAGAGGTTCAGGCCCTCGGCGAAAAAATACAGGCTGTCTTGGATGAAAAGAATAAGGTATCCGAAAGCGCGAACGTCGCTAACGGAGCTGGGGCAAATAAGAAGTAGAGGATAAGCGACATTATAGTACGTACAACAAAAAACTCCGAGATGATCGGAGTTTTTTCGTTCTTGATAAAAGTATTTATGGCCCATTTGCACTTTAACCTTTTTGTTTCAGTTTTGTTTCAGTCAAAACTTTTTATACGATGTCTTTTGATTCTCCTCTTTGAGAGGGGTGGTACCAACATAAGCGTAGCGTTGTTGTCGTGCGGGGTGTGTAGGGACGGTTTGTGACTCATGACTACAATGTTACACGGTAATTGCGTTTATGAGATGAAATACCAAATTGAATAACCTTATCCTGCAATCCAGTCATACAGCATTTGGAATTTCTCTCGCTTCGGACGGTATTGCCACGTTATACCGTAATCGTGGCGACAGGGAGAGAAGTATCTCTTTCGCCAAAGGTTACGGCGTAGCGAAGGCGGATAAAAGCGAAATCATTATGTCACGGATTAGTTAATTTTGCATAAATCATCCGTACTTAGTCAATTCAACACACCCCTCGCAAAGTTATCGCTAAAACTATAACGGCTCTTCCCCTTCTCGAGATGGGAATCTAAAACCGGGTTTACCATGATGAAAATATGTTTCGAGAAGGTAAGGAGGAACAAGCGTGTCGTTTGTCTTGACTTTCTATGCGATTTACGTTATCCTAGATATAGATAAAGAGTTCGTTTTCATACAACTCGTTTAAGTTGGAGCTGTTTTTTTTAGTTTAAGTCACAATTATGGCAGAAGAAGTAATCTTGAGATTTGATGAAGTTACATTTGAATTCATACATAAGAAGCCTTTATTGGAAGAGGCGAGTTTTTCGGTGCGTAAAGGGGCAAAGCTTACACTGATGGGGCAGAATGGTGCGGGCAAGAGCAGCCTCTTCGGACTTATTCGGGGTGAATTAAAGCCGATAAAGGGGCAGATATCGATCAATAAGGATTTGACAATCGCGACAGCGTTGCAAGTCGTGGCGCGTGAGGATCTGGAACTGACAGTGGCGGAATATTTTGCCAAGGCTTTCGGTCAGGTACAGCCGAATCTTTTGAGTCTGGTGAGCAAAGTGATGCGGGCGGTAAATCTTGAAGTGCCGACGGATCGTAAGGTAGGCGAGCTCTCGGGTGGACAGCAGGCGAGATTGCTTCTGGCTTTTGCGCTTATCCAGAATCCAGACATATTGCTTTTGGACGAGCCGACCAACAATCTGGACGAGAAGGGAATCGATCATCTCATCAATTTTCTTATCGCTTACGACAAGACCGCAATCGTGATTTCGCATGATGCTGGATTCTTGAATTGCTTTACGGAAGGCGTCCTCTATCTCGACAGTTTTACCAAGAAAATCGAGAATTATGTCGGTGACTATTATTCGGTGGTGGAGGAGATAAATTCTCGTATCGAAAAAGAGCAGAAGAAAAATGCTCAATTGGAAAAACAAATCCAGGATCGCAAGGAGAAAGTGAACTTTTTCGCGCACAAAGGGGGAAAGATGAGAAAGCTCGCTTCCAAGATGAAGGAGGAAACAGCGGAGTTGGAAGAGAATATGGTAGAAGTGCGGCGCGATGATAAGACTATACGTGATTTTACGATTCCTGTGCAGGAGGATATCAGCGGAGACATCGTGATGATAAAGTCTATGAGCATTATGCGTGAGGGCGAGCCGATAGAAATCGAGGTTAATAAAATTTTGCACAAGAGGTCCCGTTTGCAAGTTGTCGGTCCGAATGGAATGGGGAAGAGTACACTTTTGAAATCTTTGGTAAGCAGCGAAAACGAAGGCGCGAAGATTGCCGAGGGTGTGCGTGTCGGGTATTATTCGCAGGATTTTTCCGCGCTTGATTTTGACCAGACGGTTTTTGATTCGCTTAAGAGTGTGATGATCGGCAGCAACGATGAGCAGTATATGCGTTCGGTAGCGGCAGGATTCCTTATCACGGGCAATCTGATGGCGCACAAGGTTTCATATCTTTCAGAGGGGCAGAAGGGGCTTTTGTCTTTTGCGCGGTTGGTACTGATGAAGCCGGGATTGCTGGTGATGGACGAGCCGACCAATCATATAAACTTCCGTCACATTCCGGTTATCGCCGAGGCGCTCAATAATTATGAAGGAGCGATGATATTGGTGAGCCATATGCAGGAATTTGTGGAGGAAATAAAATTCGATGAAGTATTGGATTTGGAAACTATATAAGGAGAAAGTTTTTAAAGACGAGTAAGAACAGTCCTTCGGATGCGGTAAGGACTGTCCTTTAAATAGGAGTAGAACGGCCTGATGGAGGGGGGGGCTGTTTTTTTGTGCTGTTAAGAAAATAAGCATATAATCCTTGACTTTGTTTGCCGGAGTGATATAAATATACTGATGTCACAAAATAACATTAAACCAGAAAAACCTCTTCTTGTAGTTCATCGGTATTGTTGGACAAACCCAACCGACAAGCAGACAAGGGGAATGATATCGGTTGAGAGCAAAAGAAAAACTCTCAAAGCATGCGAAGTCCTTATGCAAGAAATCCGAAAAAATTTTCCGGGTATGGACTTAGACGAAGTGGTAGTTGTCCCGCATAATATAAAGGGACTACCGGGAGACATGGGTGTTACGTTTAACATAGAAGGGGAGGTGCCGTCTAATTATTTGGAAATCGGCAAGTTTTAAAATTAGAACTGAATCTGTATTGCGTCTCGTACGACCCGGCGAGAGCAAATAATAAATTTAGGGTCTATTTTTTTGAAAAAATATACCATTTGCTGCGTATTAATAAGTAGAGATGCTAAATGGTAATATTAATATATGAAAAAAGACAATAAAATACTAAGATCGATTTTTGCGGCTTTCGGTGCTATCGTTCTTATCCTCTCCGGTTCGTTTGTTTTTGGCAATAAGGAAAAGGCTGAAGGCGATTCCGTTTCAAATAGTGGGAATGACGATAAAGTGGCAGTTGCGGACGCTCCGCAGACTAACCTCGCGGTATCGGCCAACAGATGTCGTGGTTGCGGGAAATGCGCGCAGATTGATCCGGAACATTTCGCTTTGGATGTGGAGAACCGTATCGCTATCGTCATTTCGAGCGATAATCTGAGCTCAAAAAAATTGACATCGGCCGAAAAGGCTTGTTATGACGGTGCAATCATAATTTCTTAAATCTAAAATTATGACCGGAGAATATAATTTTTTCCTGATATCCGCAGTCACTTTGGGAGCTTATGGTATAAGCTGGTTTTTGGTAAAGAAAAAGAGCCTCACATTGTTTCAGCACAGGAAAATTTGGAATATAGTTTTGCTCGTCAGCTTTCTTGTCTCGGGAGTCTTCGGAATGCTGATAACTTTTCTCATCGATAGCGGTATCCGCGTCTCTTTCTATCCGAATATCTTGCGACTTCATGTCGAGTTGGGTGTAGTGATGGCGCTGGCGTCATCTATCCATTTGTTGTGGCACAAGCAGTATTATTGGAATGTGAAAAAGGTGGGCGTGCATAAGGGAATAGATAAATCTCCGAAATCTTAAGTGCGTTATCTATAAAAGCACAGTTGAAAACTTAAAATATCCAGTATCGATAAAAAAGCGGATAATATCCGTTTTTTTGTATTAAATAGACGTTTTGCGAGCAAAATGGGCTCTATCCGCTTTCAACTATGATAGCTCTTGATTATTTTTATCTTTTATAGTATTATAAGTAAACTATGGTTAACTTATCAAATATGCCGAAGCAAAGTCAAGAAGATTATTTACGTGCGATATACTCGCTCTTTGAAAAGAGCGGTGATGAAGGCGTAAGCTCAGTGGATATTGCCACGGAGATGAAAATTTCGAAAGCGGCGGTTTCCAAGATGCTGAAGAAATTGGACGAAGCGCATTTGATCAAAATGACTCCGTATTCCAGTTTTAAATTCCTCGCTAAAGGGAAGAGGGAGGCGGAGAAGGTAATCTATAAGCGTCGCATCGTCGAGGTTTTTCTTTTGGAGGTGCTTAAAGTTGATAGAGATAAGATATCTGCGGAGGCGCACGCTTTGGAGCATTCTTTTTCGGATGATTCCATTAAGAGACTGGCAAAGTTGCTGGGCGATCCCGAGGTGTGTCCTTGCGGGAATAAAATTCCTAAGATAAAATAAATAAATTTTTTAAGAAATGACGAGTATAACGAAATTTCACGAAGGTGATATCATCCGTATTCGATTGCTCGAATGTGGTTTGGGTTTTCAAAAGCGTATGGCGGAGCTCGGTATTTTTGCGGGCGCTGAAATCGAGATAGCGAAAAACGACGGCAGAGGTCCTTTATTAGTTAAAGTGTTTGATTCTAAAATAGTTCTAGGTCAATCGGGAGCACAAAAAATATATGGAGACAAAATATGATCTTACGGTTGGCTTGATCGGCAATCCTAATGTCGGTAAGACCAGTCTTTTTAATCTACTTACTGGCGCGCGTCAGCATGTCGGCAATTGGCCGGGCAAAACAGTAGAGAAGAAGGAAGGTGAATTCAACTTTGAGGGCAGAAAGATTAATCTGGTGGATTTGCCGGGGGCTTATAGTCTCAGCGCTTATACCGAAGAGGAAACTGTTACCTCTGATTTTATTTTCAAGGAAAAGCCCGAAGCGGTCGTGCATGTCATCGATGCGCAGAATTTGGAGAGGAATCTTCTGATGACGATACATCTGATTGAGATGGGGTCGCCATTGGTCGTAGCTCTCAATATGGTGGATAGGGCGGAAGCCAAGGGTATCCATATCAATACTGCGAAACTGGCGGAGCTGTTGGGTGTGCCTGTGGTCGTTATTAATGTCAGGGAGAATCGGGGTATCGACGAACTATTGCGGGTTGTATTGAAAAGGGAGGCGCGCTCGATTTCAAGAAGTAAAATCAATTATGAACGTGAGGTCGAAGAGGAACTGGAAAAATTAATTCAGATTGTTTCTTTCGACAAGGACATCGAGAAGAAAAATAGAAAATGGCTTTGTCTCGGACTTCTCGAAGAGGATAAGAATGTGGCGGCAATCTTTGCCGATAAGCCATATTCTATCGAACTTTCTGCAGCTCAGGAAAAGAGTATACATCACTTGCAGTCCGTTCTGGATAAAGACATGGGGGCGGGGTTCGCGCGTTTACGCTATGGCTTTATCGATGGATTGATAAAGGAAACTGTGACGCGAAAAATAAATAAAGGCAAGACTATTACGGAAAGGCTGGATGATTATGCGCTCAGCCGTTTTTGGGGGATACCGCTTTTTCTGTTTGTTATCTTTCTTGTATTCCAGATTTTTTTCAAACTGTCCGAATCCGCTTCCGGTTTTATAAGGGGAGGCTTTCATGCCATAGCCTTGGGAGTTACTTCGTTATTGAGTATGTGGGGAATGTCGGATTGGACAACCTCTCTTGTGGTTGATGGCATTATCGGCGGCGTGGGCAATGTTCTGATTTTCGTACCGATTCTCGGTATGTTGTTTCTCTTTATCGCGATTTTGGAAGATAGTGGTTATATGGCGCGGATTGCTTTTGTTATGGATCGTTTTATGCATAAGCTCGGATTGCACGGTAAAGCGTTCATCCCGATGATTTTGGGTTTCGGTTGTAATGTACCCGGTATTATGGCGACGCGTACATTGGAAACCAGACGCGATCGTCTCTTGGCGATTCTCATCAATCCTTTCATGTCATGCGGGGCGCGGTTGCCGGTTTATATCTTGTTTGCGGGTATATTTTTCCCCGAGCATCAGGGCGTGGTAATTTTCTCTCTTTATGTTTTGGGCATACTGATGGCGATCATAGTGGGATTTATATTTCGCAAATTCGTTTTCAAAGAGCTTTCTTCTCCGTTTGTAATTGAGCTTCCTTCCTACCATATCCCGAGCTTCAAGGGGGTGCTTATCCATGCGTGGGAGAGGACTTGGCTTTTTATCAAGAAAGCGGGGACATTGATTCTGGCATTTTCCGTTCTGATCTGGTTTCTGGCGAGTCTGCCGGTCGGAGTCGCCTATGGTTCCGAAGCGAGTCTAGCAGGAAGTTTCGGCCGGATGCTTTCGCCGTTCTTTGCGCCCTTGGGATTCGGCAATTGGCAAGCTACAGTCGCGCTCATTTTCGGTCTGGCAGGCAAGGAAATAATAGTCGGCTCTTTCGGCACACTCTATGGCGCATCGGGCGACGGTAGCGCACTTTCGCTCGCTTCGGCTCTCCGACAGGACTTCACGCCGCTCTCATCTTATGCGTTTATGGTATTCGTGCTTCTCTATACGCCGTGCATCGCGACGCTGGCGGCCATCAAGAAAGAGACCGGTTCTTGGAAATGGACGATATTCGTCGCGACATATTCGGTAATCATCGCTTGGCTTGTCGCCTTCGTGATTTATAATTTCGGCAGATTATTGGGCTTTTAAAATAAATTTATGAAAACAGTTGAAATTATTTTTGTTTCTCTAATTTTTTCCATTTCGCTAATTTATGCACTACGAGTCGTTATCGGTCCGTTCTTTTTGAAAAAAGGCGACAATCTTTGCAAGTATTGTCCGATGGCGGGGAAGTGTGAGAAGAAGTAGAAATGTTGTAGAGACGCGATTCATCGCGTCTTTTTTTATGTCATAAATACGAATTTATAAATGGAGCAGCAGACTTCAGTCCACGCGGCTATCCTATACAAATGAAATAACTGATAATAGATGGAGTAGCAGGTTTTAACCTGCATTGCTATCTGATGCTAATGGAATGTGTGATTGCGAAGGATTTAGCGACTTGGGACAACCGCGCGGGATGAATCCCGCTACTCCATTCTGCATATCACTTTTGTCATTCTGAGCGCAGCGTAGCGGAGTCGAAGAATCCCTTCTTTACAAATGAACTTTTTTATATGGTTATATCGTAATAAAGCTATTCCGGGGCCACAGAGGGCACAAGATATTGTGCCTCTACAATTCGGAATGACAAAGTAGGGGGTTATTCGCCTCAAAACTTTCAACCTGTCATCCCGAAAGGTGTACTCACCTGAGGGATCTGGGAAATGCCTAAGACTCTTATATTGTTCTTTTTTATAATAAAGCTATATTTGCATAGCATTATTCCCAGATTCCTCAATCGGATTACCTCATTTTGGAATGACAAATTTAGTTTTGTTTGATTTTTAGGGGGAAAGGAGATAGGATGAAAATATAGTTATAATTAATTGAAATCACATGCAAGACGTATATTCGAAGTCATTAGAACTTCACAAAAAACATAACGGAAAATTGGAAACCAAGAGCAAGGTGCCGCTTTCAACTCGAGAGGATTTGAGCTTGGCTTATACTCCGGGGGTGGCGGAGGTTTGTCGGGAGATTGCAAAGGATAAGAGCATATCTTTTACGCATACTTTTCGTGGCAATACGGTAGCTGTGGTGAGTGATGGGAGTGCGATTTTGGGATTGGGGAATCTGGGGGCGGAGGCGGCTTTGCCGGTGATGGAAGGGAAGGCGATTCTCTTCAAGGAATTCGGGGGAGTAGATGCTTTTCCGATTTGTTTGAATACGCAGGATGTTGAGGAGATAATAAAGACGGTGAAATTGATTGCGCCTAATTTTGCTGGCATCAATCTGGAAGATATTTCTGCGCCGAGGTGTTTCGAGATCGAGGAGAGGCTGAAAGCGGAGCTCGATATTCCTGTGATGCACGACGATCAGCATGGCACGGCGGTCGTGGTTTTGGCGGGTCTTATTAATGCGCTTAAGCTGCGTGGTTCGGATAAAGAAGATGTAAAAGTCGCTATAAGCGGCGTCGGGGCGGCGGGAGTTGCTACGGCAAAGCTGCTTTTGGAATATGGGTTCAGGCATATCACGATGTGCGACAGCAAGGGAATCGTCTGCACAGGGCGCGAGTGTATGAATCCGTCCAAGGATGAGATTGCTAAGATTACGAATCTGGAAAAAGTGACCGGTTCACTTGCGGATGCGGTCCGAGGTGCGGATATATTTATCGGAATGAGTGCGCCGGAGGTTTTGAATCTTGAAATGGTGAAAACTATGAACGAAAGACCGATTATTTTCGCGCTGGCAAATCCTGTGCCGGAGATTATGCCGGACGTGGCGAAAGAGGCAGGAGCGTATATCGTAGCAAGCGGCAGGAGCGATTTTCCCAATCAGGTGAATAATGTACTGGCTTTTCCTGGAATCTTTCGCGGGGCGCTCGATAGTCATGTGAAACAGATCACAGACGGGATGCTGATCCGCGCGGCGGAAGCGATGGCAGGAGCGGTGATTGATCCGACCACGGAGAAAATCATCCCCGATGCGCTCGATAGAAGTGTGGCGGAGAAAGTTGCAAAAGTGATAAGATAGAGTCTTTTAAGAAAATGCGACAATTCGCGTTTTTTTGATTAGTGTCTTTTTCCCGCAATGATAATCGGGGAGAGAGTATTGTTTTATATTCGGTATGCAAATGATATAATAGAAACATATTAAATATGTCTATGAAACTAAAACGATTTTCGATAAAGAGGCTGGTATTAGTGATGGCGGCAATTGCTGTATGCTCGGTTGTCGCTGTTTTGGCGATAAATTTTATGGTGCAAAAGACCAGTGAGGGCTTCATCTATGATGCGGATGATGTGCCGCAAAAAGAGGTCGCACTGGTGCTGGGGGCGAAGGTGCACGAGAATGGGCGATTGAGCGATATGTTTCGCGATCGGGTTGATAAGGCAATCGGACTTTATGAGGCGGGAAAAGTAGATAAGATCTTGGTGAGTGGGGATCACGGTACGGAAGAATATGACGAGGTGAATGCGGCGAAAGATTATCTGCTTCAAAGTGGCGTGTCTGGGGCGGATATATTTTTGGATCATGCCGGGTTTGATACCTACGACAGTGTTTATCGCGCGCGGGATATTTTCCAGGCGGAGTCGATGATTATCGTGACACAAAGATATCATTTGCCGCGCGCTTTGTATATCGCTGATAAGCTGGGCGTGGATGCGGTAGGAGTCAGTGCGGATCTGCATACTTACGGCGGGGAAGACTATAGGAATTTTCGAGAGGAATTCGCGATAGTGAAAGCTTGGCTGGATGTTGCCTTGAAGTCGAAGCCGAAATTTTTGGGTGAGCCGATTCCGATTTCCGGAGAGGGATTCGCAAGTTGGGATTAATAGTTTATTATTTTACAAATTTCGAGATGACAGTGGCATTAAGATGTCATCCTGAACTTGTTTCAGGATCATTAGGATAATACGTTTAAAACTTTATATCCTGAGATTAACAAAATATATTGTTGCATTTAGAAAATGAGATATTAAATATAGTGAAACAGAGAAAGTATTGGAGAAATATATAGAGGATCCTGAAACAAGTTCAGGATGACACAAATAGGATATAGCGACAAGAAAACAATTTTTTTGTTCCACCTCACTCTGACCCTCTCCCGCTGGGAGAGTGGACGCGATGGTTATTCTTGTAATTCGTATCTAGCTTAAAAAAGTCTAATCGTTTAAAAAACACGGAAATGCAAAAGCGAGTGCGGGCTATAATTTGCGAGGAGGATAGATATCTTTTTATTCATCGCGTCGTGGAGGATAGGGAATATTGGGTCTTTCCAGGCGGAGGAGTGGAGGGGGGTGATGTTAGTCTGGAAGCGGCGCTCATTCGGGAATGCGAAGAGGAGTTGGGTGTGCAAGTTGAAGTTGGAGAATTTTTCACTAAGACTTATTTTTTGATGGACGGGGAAGAGCAGGAGCAACATATATTTTTCTGCCGTGTTGTAAGCGGTAAAATCGGTACTGGCAACGGGCCAGAATTTCAGGTTGGCGGGGAATATAGAGGAAGCTTCGATGTGGAGTGGGTACATAAAATGGAGATGAAAGACAGACATATTCTGCCGGAAGAGGTTAAAGATATGTTACTTGGGGAATGATGATTTTTAAAAAGGAATAAAATTACGCATTATATATTTATGAAACTGGTATACTGTTCAAGGGGTTTTTGCTGGAATTATATACGCTATTTAATTAGTTTACAGTATTTGTCATTCCGGAATTTCGTTACTGCGAAATATCAGAAATCCCGTGACTATTCGAGACTAATATTGTGTTTCAATCGTCTAGTTACGCATCACTGGCTTAGTAACGGGATCCCAGATATTTGCTTCGCAAATTCCGGGATGACATTTTAATATTATTCTGTTGCTATGTCTAAATGTATAAGTCTTAAATATAATAAACATGAAAATCATCCGCAAAAATCAAGCTAAATTTTTTAAGAACAGTGAAGTCTGCGATGTTTTTGAATATGATTCGGGTCACACTGATTTAGGCGGGGCGGTAGTGGAAGTGCGAGGAAGATATCCCGACAGTGGTTGGGTTATGAATTCGGAGTGTCGGGAGATGGCATATATTTTGAAAGGTAAGGGCTTGATTTCGGTTGAGGGGGTCGAGAGAGACTTTGCGGCGGGTAATTTGATTCTGATAGAAGCGGGAGAAAAATATTTTTGGGAAGGAAATTTTTCGGCGTTTCTTTTTTCCGTTCCGGCATGGAGCGTGGGGCAGTACAAAACTGTCGATTAAGCGACTTTATGAGTAGGTCTATTAACCGGAGAATAAAAAGTGGTAGGCACAATAGTACCCATATTCGGAATAATTATATATACAATAAGAAGAAAGAACACAAGGAAAAAACTCAGGACAAACAAAATTATGGAATATGGATTTATTCTTTTGTGGTTGTTGCTTTTATTTATGTTTCATTGTCCTGCTACTAAATAGCTTTGTCGCTTATCTAATGGTTTCAAGTATAGTTTTATTTGTTTAATCTCTTCAAATATAATTCCTTGGCCTTGTGGCGTGAGAATAAAATATAACTCAACTAATACATCGTCCGCTTGCTGCTAGGAGATTCATTTGAAAGCAAAAAAGCTTTTAAAATTAATAAAAAATGTTATTTATGGATGAAGAAGAGGGTGCTGGTGGCATATCTTGAAGACGATAAGGATAAGGAGAGGGGCTCCCCGTCAACAAGTGTGATAGTTCATAATCCAAATCAGCGGTAAGAAAGCTAATGTAATCTTGGCGATATAGTTATTGATATTCCTAAATCCGAATGAAACCCTCTTAATCATCTTGATTTT